>JAHEDA010000298.1 GCA_024641445.1 Gammaproteobacteria bacterium | reverse complement strand
ACTCGTCTTCCTCTTCGAGGATACCGAAGTTCATCATCAGTTCTTCCAGCTGATCCATCGTGATGGGGGTGGGGATAACAAGATTCTTGTTGTTGATGATCTTGTTAGCCAGGGCGCGGTATTCGTCAGCCTGTGGGGCCTTCGGGTTATACTCGATAACCGTCATACGACGAATCTCGGCACGCTGTACCTCGTTATCACGGGGGATGAAGTGGATCATGTGGCTACCCAGCTGGCTGGCCAAGGCGCCGATCAGCTCGTCTTCACGAGCTGTATTACGTGAGTTACAGATCAGTCCGGCCAGACGTACACCACCGGAGTTGGCATACTTCACGATACCCTTGGAGATGTTGTTGGCCGCGTACATAGCCATCATCTCGCCTGATACAACGATGTAGATCTCCTGCGCCTTGTTCTCACGAATGGGCATCGCGAAACCGCCACACACAACGTCACCCAGTACGTCGTAGAATACGAAGTCCAGGTCTTCGTCATAAGCGCCTTCCTCTTCGAGGAAGTTGATAGCGGTATAACACCACGACCGGCACAACCAACACCGGGCTCCGGGCCACCTGACTCAACGCACTTCACATCGCCGTAACCAACTTTGAGCACATCTTCCAGCTCCAGGTCTTCCACGGTTCCGGCCTGTGCGGCCATTTCCATGATGGTGTTCTGTGCCTTAGAGTGCAGCATCAGGCGGGTTGAATCGGCCTTTGGATCGCAACCGACGATCATGACCTTCTTACCGGCCTCGGCCAAAGCTGCCACCAGATTCTGTGTAGTGGTAGACTTACCGATACCACCCTTACCGTATATTGCACATTGACGTAGTCCCATGACTCATATCTCCTTGGGTTGTAAAAACAAATTGCACCGATCCCTCCTCTGCATGAGGTGTGCCATGTTGCCAAGATGCATCTAACTGTTTGTTTTACATTGAATATAAAATTGTCGTACGCAACAAAACCACGTGAGATATACGACAATGCAGGGGTCTCTGTATGTATGACGACATGAGACAAAAGACCGTTAGCGGGCCCAGCCTTCCTATAGAAGCCTATTTACCCATCAATCGATGCACGCTACCGGCGGCCATCCTGGGCGGGCTTACCTACCAACACCACCCGGTGGCACTACTAATAGATGGCGTCGCCGAGTTACACCACAGATTGTTTCGTCAACTCGACAGGCTTGATTCAGCGCAGACCCGCGCCACTTACTTCATTGACTACATGAGCGTGCACTTTTTGCTGGAGCAACCCGAGCTGGCGGGCTACACACCCTCACAGACAAACTCACGCCTACGTGCGGATTACCGCCGCCTGTTACAGGGCTGGATGTTTGACAGCGACAGTCGTGAGGGGGCCGTCTTAAAGGGTTGGGTGGAATCGCGCTTTGGACTCCTCCCCCGCTGGCATAAAGGCGTCATTCGCAACGCCGAGGCTGAGGCCTATGCCGTCTACTTGCACGAACGCACCGCGGGTATCTACAACACCAATTCGCTGGAGGCGCAACTGGATCTACTCTATGCCTATTGCCAGTACGAGCTGGCGCAACGCCAGGCCATCGATATCCCCCTGCGCCTCTATCGCGGCTATAACCGTTTAGCGGAACAAGACATATTCCCGGTGGAGGCTGGCGCGACGAGATTTGTCGTGATGAACAACCTCAATTCATTCTCATCTGAGCTGGAACGTGCCGATGAATTTGGCGACCACGTGCTGGAGTGCCTCACCCCCGCGCCAAAGATTCTGTATTTTCAAAATCTCTTGCCCGGTATCTCGAAGGGGGAAAATGAGTACGTGGTGATAGGCGGGCTGTATGAGGTGCGGCAGTTGTTTTAGCCACAAAGCCACCCTATCAGTCCAAGCTTAGGATGAGGAGCAAAATAATATACACCGCACGTCTCTTCTCCCTCCGGGACCTCGGTGCCGCTTGAAACTCACACCAATCCCCACCCCTCTATTCCCACTAGTCAGCTCACCGCATCCATTGTCCGCTTCCCTACAAAATGTCACTATCCCAACCCTGCTACAGCCATAACTAACTGAGATAACAATCACTTACGCATGTGGTCTCATTCTTGCACCTAATCTATGCAGGAATCATCCATCCACATATAGATTGAGAAGCAGGAGTAACTAACGTGGCAGACATCGACTTTTCGAAACTCCTCGCCGGGGTCGGCACCGGTGACATCGTGCCCTATCTCGGGCCTGGCGCCTTGTTGGGCTCGACCAACGCCAAGGGCGAACCCATCCCGGCGGATAGCGACAGCCTGATCTATGCCATGAACAATGGTCAGCCCATGGCGCCGCGCCTGATGTATGAATTCCCCCGTGCCGCCATGAACCAGGAGCTCAAGCGTGGGCGCAAGTTTGTGAACACCTTCCTGACCAAACTCTACGGCGAGACCGAGTGGTCGCGCGCGCCGCTGCACGATTGGCTGGCCTCGGTCAAACCCGCCTGTGTTGTCGATGTTAACCGTGACACGCAGTTGCAGGACACCTATGTCGGCGTCCCCCACACCCTCATCACCGGGATTTCGCGCGTCGGTGGCACGGATTATCGCTTCAAGATTTTTCACTACGATGGCAGCGCCTATACCGAGACGACCCAAGAGGAGGTCGATGCCAGCCTGCCGATTATCTTTAAACCGCTGGGCACGCCGAGACCGGAGAGCAATTTCATCGCCTCTGATGCGGACTACGTGGATTACATTACCGAGCTGATGGGCGGCTTTGCCATTCCATCGTTCCTGAAGGAATCACGCCCCGGCAAACAGTATCTCTTCCTCGGCCTGCGCCTGACCCGCGACAGTGAGCGCATGATCATGAGTGACATCACCTATGCCTCGGGTAACCCACGCGGTTGGGCGCTGATCACCGAGCCCACCGACAAGGAACGCCGCTTCTGCAAGCGCATGACGATTGAGATTATTGAGGCAGAGGTGCAGGACTTTCTGGCGGCCGCCGGTGTCGATACGACGGCGATGGCCGAGAGTGTTGTGGCATAACACCCATCGGTGGGACGCATGCCACTAATGGAGACGAATCCGCCGCCAGCCTGGCACCTGAATCATGCGGATATGGATGCAACACACCAGGAATTTCTTGGTCTGCTGCAAGCGGCCAGTACCTGTCCGGTGAAACAACTGACGACGGCGTTCGAGAAACTGGTTTCGCACACTGAGCTGCACTTTGTTCAGGAGCTGCAATGGATGCAGAACAGTAAGTTCCCGGCCCTGGGGGAACACCGTGATGAGCACCAGCGTATCCTGGGTGAACTGAATTTTCACCTGAAGCGTCTCAATCAGGGCAAGACCACGATGGCCCTGGCCTACCTCAAGGAGTATCTGCCGGAGTGGTTTAACCTGCATGTCTCCAGCATGGACAGCGCCCTCGCACAGCACTTACATAAGACCGCCGTTGAGATGATATAGGACATGAGTCAGTTTAAACCTTGCGTGGATCGCAACGCCTGCACCGAGGACGGTACCCATTGCCGTGCCTGTGGTCGCTCACATGCGGAGATC
>JAHEDA010000297.1 GCA_024641445.1 Gammaproteobacteria bacterium | reverse complement strand
CGATCTGCTCACCCGGCATTTCCATACTGAACACTGCCACAGGCACCTTGTGCTTAATCGCCGCATTCTCGGCGATATTCATGGCGAAGGTGGTCTTACCCATCGAGGGGCGCCCGGCGATGATCACCAGATCTGAGGGTTGCAAACCTGCCGTCATCTCATCGAAATCATCAAAGCCGGTCGGGACACCCGTGATATGACTGTCATTCTCAAACAGTTCGGAAATGCGGTCTACCGCACTGGTAAGATAATGCTTGATACCCTGAAGGCCACCACGCCCACGCGCACCCTTCTCCGCGATCTGAAATACCTTCTGCTCAGCAATCTCTAGCAAAGTGCTACTACTGCGCCCATCCGGGTTGTACACCGATTCGGCGATCTCGCTGGAGACAGACAGCAGATTGCGCATGATGGAGCGCTCACGCACGATTCCTGCATAGGCGGCAATGTTCGCTGCCGTCGGTGTATTTTTCGCCAGCGCGCCGATGTAGGCCAGTCCACCAACATTTTCCAGCTCGTGCATCTGTTCTAACCACTCAGATAACGTGACGGCGTCACAGGGCTGACTGGCCTCTGATATCTGCTCTATCGCGCGAAAGATCAATCGATGGTCGCGGCGGTAAAAATCTTCAGCCGAAATGATACCTGCAACATTTTCCCAGGCGGTGTTGTCAATCATCAGCCCACCCAGTACAGCCTGCTCAGCTTCAATTGAATATGGCGGCAGCTTCAATGCCTCAGTGGCACTGTCTTGTGTATGGGGACTAAAGGCCAAATCCTGCACAGTGAACTCCGGGGTTACGAATACCTGAATAATAGCTGCCAGGCCAGCATAGCAAAGCGAGTCGGATACGTCATGCGTGGAGAATGTGAGGGAAAAACTGACAGGAAAACAATGACAAACACCGAGGGATGCTCGCCACATCCCTCGGTGTTGAACTACTGATAGCAGTATTCGATACTACGGTGCGGCTTGAACGATCAGTTTGATCGGCGTCACAACATCTGTATGGAGACGAATCTCTATCGAGTACTCACCGACCGAGTGAATAGCCTGTGGTAACAGAACTTCACGCTTCTGAACGGCAACACCGGTTTTGGTAATGGCATCGGCAATATCACCGGTACCGACCGAACCAAACAGCTTGCCTTCATCACCCGCATTGGCACTGATGGTGATCGAGGTAAGCTTGGCCAGAGACTCGCTACGCGCAGTTGCCACGGCAAGAGACTCGGCAGCGGCCTTCTCTAATTCGGCGCGACGTACCTCAAACTTGGCGATATTGTCGGCACTTGCGGGTACGGCCTTCTTCTGTGGCACCAGATAGTTGCGCCCGTAACCGGCACGCACCTTGACCTTGTCACCCAGATTACCCAGGTTGGCCACCTTTTCCAGCAGAATAACTTCCATCGTTCTTTCCTCTCGTTTAAACCTTGATACTCAGGACTCGGTCTGCAGCTTGCGACGGAGGTCCATCCAATTATCCAACATACCAACCGTGGCAATTACCATCAGCAAGTAGGGCATGGTCACAATCAAGCCCACATACATGGCAACCAACCAGGGTTTAGATTTATCCTTTCGGCCCAGCAGGTTGTGTGTCACCGCCAGGCCCTGTAACAAAAACACTACCATCACGACAGGGAGAAAATTCCCGGCAACCTCCGCCAGGACTGCACTCCCCCACGTCGCCAGCAACATCATCATCAGTGCTAGCAGCGATGCCGCCCGCCCCAGGCGCAGGCGATAAAACTCATCGCGATAGGCCCCTGGCCGATAGATAAATGACTGCCAACTACGCGCAATCAAGAGTGACACCATCTGACCAAGTACAATGAAGCCTACCAGACTCCCGGTCATCAGGTGTGTCAGGTGCTTGATCTGTTCAGCAAACTCCGCCTCGGGAGGCAACTCGACGCCCGCTGTCTTCAGCAGTGGCAGTACCTTTTGCATGTAATAGTCATACCACCACGCAGCAGGGTCATGCACATAACCATACACCAGCAGAATCGCCACCAGCCCAAGCACACCAACGATCAATACCGACATCGACAGGGAGCGGCTATACAGTAGAATCGCCGCAACCAGGAACATCGGTAGCCAGTTCATTAACACATAAGCCACACCGATTGACGACTGGCCCAGCATCAGGCCGAACATCACACCGATCATGAGAGTTCCACCTCCCATTACGATGCTGCCTTGCTTCAGTCCTTTGGCTAACACCACCAGCGCAACAGCGGCACCACTGATGTAGCCCAGCGGCCAGCTCAGCGGCATAAACAACAGGGCTAGAATCGCAAAGCCTGTGGCCGCCGAGATCGCCTGCAACGGGCCGCGCAAGATGTATGCGGCCAGTCCACGCATGCGGTACTACGTCTTACTTGTGTGAATCGGTATACGGGATCAGGGCCAGGAAGCGTGCGCGCTTGATCGCACGTGCCAACTGGCGCTGATATCTTGCGCTGGTTCCCGTAATACGACTCGGAACGATCTTGCCGTTCTCGGTGACATTACCCTTGAGGGTATTGAGATCCTTGTAGTCGATCTCTTTAACGCCTTCCGCGGTGAAGCGGCAGAATTTCTTACGACGGAAAAAACGTGCCATGTCTCTTACTCCTCAACTATTACGCAGCTTCGCTGCTATCGTCGGATTCACTGCGCTCTTCTTTCTTCATCAGCAGTGACGGCTCGGTGACGGCCTCATTGCGGCTGATCACCAGGTGACGGATAACGGCGTCGTTGAAGCGGAAGGCACTGACGAGTTCGTCCAAGGTCTCCTGTACGCACTCGATATTCATCAGGACGTAGTGGGCCTTGTGAATTTTCTGGATCGGGTAGGCCAGCTGACGACGGCCCCAATCTTCCAGACGGTGAATCTTGCCGTCCTTGCCCTCGATCGACGAACGATAACGTTCGATCATGGCAGGGACCTGCTCGCTCTGATCCGGGTGGACCATGAATACAATTTCATAATGACGCATAGCGTCTCCTTATGGGTTATAGCCTCCCGCTGTCACGGTGAGGCAAGGAGTCAAACAAACCGACGGAGGTCGGTAAGGGGCGGGAATTTTACTCAAGCCCACCCCTGAATGCAATTCAAGTCGGTGGATTTGGTAGAAAAATCAGGCCGTTTGCCGCCGCTGGCGCAGCCCTTCATAGAGGCAAATCCCTGTCGCCACCGAGACATTGAGGCTCTCGACCTGACCCAGCATGGGGAGGCGGGCCAGTTTATCGCAGTGTTCCCGGGTCAGGCGTCGCATGCCATGCCCCTCGGCCCCGAGGACAATCGCAACGGGGCCGGTCAAATCGGTCTCAAAGAGCTCCTCCTCCGCCTCCCCCGCCAGACCTATCAACCAGATCCCCGCGTCTTGCAAGCTACGCAGGGCCCTGGCCAGATTGGTAACCTGGAAAAAGGGCACGCTCTCGGCCGCCCCACTCGCTACCTTGCGCACCACGGGGGTCAGGCCACAGGCCTTGTCACGTGGCACCACCACAGCGTGTACCCCTGCCCCATCGGCACTACGGAGGCAGGCACCGAGATTGTGGGGG
>JAHEDA010000296.1 GCA_024641445.1 Gammaproteobacteria bacterium | reverse complement strand
AGCACAAATACGTCACCGTGCGCCACCTCGACGGCGAGGTGCTGATCGAGGAGCCACTTATCTCATTGGAACAGCGTTTTGGCGATCAGTTCGTGCGCATCCACCGTAACGCCCTGGTGGCACGCCAACACATTATCGGGCTGGATAAAGATCGTCAGGGTGTTTTGCGGGTAAAGCTGGAGGGGATAGACGAGGGTTTAGAGGTCAGTCGCCGTCATGCTTCGGATGTGCGGAAGATGGTTAGAGGTGCAAATTAATCATTGGTACTTAGAATGAGGAAATAAAGCACTGATTAAGTGTCTTTGGTTTTGTGTGAATAGGCAATGAAAGCTTGCGGGCTATCTCTTATGCGACTAGGCTTAAAAACAACACAGCAATACGATTGTTAGATAGGAGTAGTATTATCTGGGCACAAAGAACTATACATAAGGAGATGTTATGAAAATTCCAAAGAAAGTAGTTGATCGATTTTCTTCTAATATAAAAAACTACCAGAACCTCACCCAGTTACAGAAATCCCGCGATGTCTCTGAAGCTGACACAGTAACTCTTGTTAAAGATATGCTTGCTGATATGTTCGGGTATGACAAATATCTTGAACTAACAAGTGAGCAACAGATTCGTGGTACATATTGTGATCTCGCAGTAAAATTTGACGGAAAAATCAAATATCTAATTGAGGTAAAAGCTGCCGGCATCGATTTGAATGATTCACACTTGCGCCAAGCAATCAATTACGGTTCAAATCAAGGCATAGAATGGGTTGTTCTGACTAATTCGGTTGACTGGAAGTTGTATCGAATCAAATTTGGGCAGCCAATTGATTTTGAGGAGGTGACATCATTTAATATTTCATTGCTGAACTCTAAAAATGATGAAGACATCAAGAAATTGTTCCTTTTGTGCAAAGAAGGGTTAGATGCGGGTGCAATGGGTGAGTATCACCAACAGGTGCAAATATTTAACAAATATACCGTGGCACAAGTTTTAATGATGGAACAATCGATCTCGATGATTCGTAGAGAATTTAAAAAACTGTTCCCTGAAATCAAGATTGACAATAATGATGTAATGGATCTGCTCGTCAATGATGTCTTGAAGCGTGGAGTTATTGAGGGAGACAAGGCAAAAGAGGTTCAGCAAAGAATAAAAAAGGCAATTAACAAGCTAAATCGCAATGCAGAAAAAAATTCCGCAAAGAAAAATACCCAAACTAATAATGCTAATGAAAATAGCACTCAAGGCGAAGAAATTGCTTCCTGAGTGAATAAATGCGGGGGGCATCAAGCCAGCGGGCGAATGCACCACACAGACCAGCGATGCATCCGTGTCAATTGACGCATCCTACCTCAGCGCCACATCCCGTACCTTGTGCAGCGAGGTCTCAATCGCGGTCTCGATATCGCCACCGAAGAAGTATTCGTTGCCGATACCCATCAAACGCGGCGCGAGTTCCTTACCATTGGCATCGACGAAAGCCAGGGTCGGGGTCATGTAGGCCTTGTAGCGCGAGGTGAATTGGTCCGCAGAGATGCTCGCACCGCTGAAGTCTCGAACACTGCCCATGTTGTCGGTCATCACCATGCGAATGATCACGCGGTCTTTGTCCCAGCCACTGCGCAGCATGGGTTTGATATAGGTCTCCTTCATGACCTCGCAGTAGGGGCAGGAGCTTTGCGAGAAGAACAGCATGATGGGCAGCTTACGTTCGCGCGCCACCTTGGCGTCGGCGGCCAGGTCCTTGCTCTCAATAATCGTGACCGGTGGCAGCTCGTCGCTTGCGGCATAGACCCGCGTACCGAGGCTGGTGAAGAGGACAAGGCTGGCGATGATGAGGTGGCGCATGGGATACATACCCTAAATAGTGAAGTCGGCATTATATCGGCATAGACCGCGCATTGCCGCCTGGAGTTCAGCCAGATTGCACTGCGGTGGGGGGTGTCTTAGCGCCAAGACGGGGTCGTGTTGTAATGTGTTCCCGCCTCCCTCAAGTGGTTGGCTGTTTGCCGCCAATTTCCTCATAATAGCGGCCTTGTCAGCCACAGAACCCGCACCTCATGTCTCAGCCCATCGTCCGCATCGCCACCCGGAAAAGTCAGCTCGCCCTCTGGCAAGCGGAGTATGTAAGTGCCCGCTTACGGGAGAACCACCCCGGCCTACAGGTTGAGCTGGTGACGATGACCACCCAGGGCGACAAGATCCTGGATACCCCGTTGGCCAAGATCGGCGGTAAGGGCCTGTTCGTAAAGGAGCTGGAGCAGGGCATGCTGGAGGGGCGGGCCGACATTGCGGTGCACTCCATGAAGGACGTGCCGGTGGCCTTTCCCGAGGGGCTGCACCTGGCGGTGGTCTGTCCGCGCGAGGACCCGCGCGATGCCTTTGTCTCAAATAACTTTGCTAGCTTTGAACAACTGCCCCAGGGTGCACGCGTCGGCACCTCCAGCCTGCGGCGCCAGTGCCAGATCCGCGCCGTGCGCCCGGACCTCAATATCCTCGACTTGCGCGGTAATGTGAATACGCGCCTGGCCAAGCTCGATGCCGGTGACTACGACGCCATCGTGCTGGCCGCGGCCGGGTTGAAACGGCTGGAGATGGCCGAGCGCATTCGTGAATTTATTGCCCCCGAACTCAGCCTGCCTGCCATTGGTCAGGGTGCGGTGGGGATCGAGTGTCGCGAGGACGATGAGCGCATCCATCAGTTGATTGCTCCCCTCAATGATGCCAATACCGCTACCCGTGTACGCGCCGAGCGCGCCATGAATGCGCGCCTGCAGGGTGGCTGTCAGGTCCCCATCGCCGGGTATGCCGAGATATCGCATGGCGTGCTGTTGCTGCGTGGGCTGGTCGGGAGCGTGGACGGTCGCGAGATCATTCGTGGTGAGATCGCCGGTCGGCCAGAGGCGGCCGAGGAGTTGGGCGAGGCACTGGCCGAGGACCTGTTGAGCCGGGGTGCGGGGCGCATCCTGGAGGAACTCTATGCCGGGCAATGAGCTCACCGGCATCAAGGTACTGATCACTCGCCCCGCACAACAGGTGCAAGCACTCACTGACCTAATCCGCCAGGCCGGTGGCAATCCGGTGGTTTTTCCAGCGCTGGCGATCCAGGCCCTCCCCGCCAGCACAGCCTTGCAGGCGACCCTGCAAGACCTGACGCGCTATGACCTGCTTATCTTTATCAGTCCCAATGCCGTGCGTCACTTACACCCCCTGTTGCCACAGGCCCTACCGGATCGCCTCAGGGTCGCCTGTGTCGGCGCCGGCACCGCACGTAGCTTTGCCGAGGTCTTTGGGCGTCGCCCCGACCTCCAGCCCGAAGGCCAGTTCGACAGTGAGGCGCTGCTCGAACTGGAGGCATTAAAGACGGTTTCGGGTCAGCGGGCCTTAATCGTGCGTGGCGAAGGGGGGCGGGAGCTGTTGGCCGATACCCTGCGCCAACGTGGGGTCGAGGTGGCCTACGCCGAGGTCTATCGCCGGGCCTGTCCCCAGCCCGACCCGAGCAAACAAAAAGCCATCGTGGCAGCGGGAATCGATGTGGTGACCGTCACCAGCGGTGAG
>JAHEDA010000295.1 GCA_024641445.1 Gammaproteobacteria bacterium | reverse complement strand
CTCGCCTACCGCAGGGATCTGATAAAAGGTCGACATCGGCGCCTGAATCTCGTACCCGACCCCACCGACATCCAGCAGTAAATGTGGAGGTTGCTTTTCCAGCAGTCGACCCCGTAGTCGTCCAATCATGTCTAGACCTCACTTGTCCGTGAACGACTACGCCGCCGTGAAAGCGCCGATTTCAATTGACCCAGCCCCGTGCGGGTATGCCCATGACAGATGGCAACGGCCAGGGCATCGGCTGCATCGGCCTGCGGGGTTTGGTCGAGTCGTAACAATACCTTCATCATGTGCTGCACCTGTTCCTTGGCCGCATGGCCGCGGCCCACTACGGCCTGTTTAATCTGTGTTGGGGTATATTCAAATACGGGTAGATTCTGCATCACCACCGAGCTAATCGCTGCACCACGCGCCTGTCCCAGTTTTAGTGCCGAATCGGCATTCCGATGCATGAAGATATTCTCAATCGCCACCTCTTCCGGGTGATAGAGGGAGATTATCTCGGTAATCCCCTGAAAGATCATCTGTAGCCGTTGCGGCAAATTATCACCCTCGGTCCGAATACAGCCGCTGTCAATCCACTGTGCACGCCCCGCCTTTAACTCGACAATACCAAAACCGGTCAGTCGAGAGCCTGGGTCGATGCCAAGGATACGCGTCATTCGCTCAGTCTCGCCGTGAGCGCATCAGTGATGGCGGCATTGGAAACCACATTCTGTGCAGTATCCAGGTCCTCAAGCATATCCACGAGTTGCGCAACGTACGTAGCCTCATAAGATTCACGGGTGTAACCGCCTGCATCGTAATCTCCGCCAGCTCAGGCATAAGTCCTCTCACCCATATGGTAGTCTTGAGAGGGTGAAAGTTCTCAGGGCTGGTAGCAACATTGATAGAACCATAATTATTACCAACGAAATCTCCTGCACCTGCATCAATTTCAACAGCCATTATCCTGTCCTCGTCGCTGCCCATGCACACGGCAACATTGATCTCGCGGAACAACCAGGTAAATCTTTTCCGCGTCTGGCATTTGACATTTGACATTTGACATTTGGCATCATTTTTCGATGTTTTGCATTAGCCCACTGACTGTGCCCAGCCATCGTGATCGCCTCAACAACAGGAGACCTACGGCGAATGCCGTAAGTCTACCATTCTGGTGTATTGGCTAGAAGGCAATAACTTACTGAATCAGGCAGACAAGGCGGTCTATACGGGCGAACGGTTGGGTTATTCGCCTGTGACGCAAGAGTTATTTTGAGGCAACTCGATGGCTAGTGCATAGGAGAGGTGGAAGATTAGTTATCCGGCAGATAAATCGCAGTCGAGGCCAGGTCCTGCTCCTCACCACTATCAAAAGAGAATTGATGTTTTCCAATCTGGATCATATCGCCAGGCTTTAACAACAATCGTTTAACGGGTAGGCCATTCACTACGGTCCCATTGGTGCTACCAAGGTCCTCAATAAACACGTCGTAGTGGTCATCCAGGTATTCACTGGCGATCATCTCTACGCGCGCATGTTTACTGCTGACTGCAGCATCCTCAAGATGGATGTCGTTTTCGACCTTGCGCCCGATGGTCAGAATGGGCTTACTCAACGGGATCGTCCGCAGGGTCAGACCTTCATGAATCAAGATTAAATTCGCCACTCGCTACCCCTTGCCGTTCGCTAACTCTATTCATCAGGAGATATGGGCCCAGTAATTGGGCGGCCAATCAGAAAGATTGTGTACATAACCGCGCTAAGTCTCAACAAATTCCAGTTTCGTCCCGGCAACTTCAATCAGATCACCCGATTTGAGCTGGAGACTCTCGGCACCAATCGGGGTGTTATTAATCCTTGGTGGATTTGTACGGTCGGAGGTACCACTAATGGGCATTAAATAATACCTGGAACCCCGCCGAGCTATCACCGCAACTTGATTTGAGGAACCGACCTTGGTGTAGGGGCGATCCAGAGCCACGATCTCGCCCTTCTTCGGCCCACTGACGACCTTAACCATCGCCGACTTAAGCGGCTCAGCCTCCTTGCGAGGAGTCACATCAGGTGCATTGGTTGAGGGAATGATTACGGTTTTTTCAAAAGACTGTGTCGCATCGTCAATAAACTTGAGTTCATGCCGACCAATATTCACGACATCACCGTGATTGAGTTGACGCTTGGCGACCTTTTTGCCATTGAGGAGCACACCGTTGGTACTGTTCATGTCCTCAACATAGACATTTTGCAGGACGAGAAACACCGCATGATTGCCGCTGACAGTAGGGTCATCCAACTGGATATCATTATTGGCCTTACGGCCGACAGTGATGCGTTCCTTATTAAGGGGGAACTCCTTTACCACTGCACCATTTTGAGTCAACGCAAGTCGCGCCATAACCTTCCCTTCCTAATTAGTCTTCCAGACCACGTTCATCCGAGTAGGCCTCGCTCATCTTGATCAATATAACAGAAATATTATCTGAACCACCCCTTTCATTAGCAAGCCCAATCAAGGTACGCCCGGCCATCTCCATATCGGCATAGTGTTCCTGCAATACCCCCTGCATCAGAGGGTCGGGCACCATGTCGCTGAGGCCATCTGAGCACAAAAGAAAGATGTCTCCGAGCAGCGTTGCCTCCTCCTTGACATCGACCTGCACCTCCTCGGATATGCCGAGGGCGCGGGTAATCAAATTTTTGTTACCTGCCGTGTGCGCCTGCTCGGCAGTAATAAAACCACTATCGATCATCTCCTGGATCAGCGAGTGATCCTGTGTAATCTGTTGCAGTGCATTGTCGCGGTATCGATAAATACGCGAGTCCCCGACATGCGCGACGATTACCTGATGGTCCTGGAACAGGGTCATTACGACGGTCGTCCCCATCCCCGCACACTCGGGGCGCTGACGCGACTGCAGGTGAATCTCCTGATTGGCATATCCAACTGCATCACGGACGGCCTCAAAGTAATTCACGATACCTGACTCCTTCACCTCAGGGGTCAATACATCGGCAAGGGCCGCGCGTATGGAATTGACCGCCAGGTCACTCGCCACTTCGCCGGCATTATGACCGCCCATACCATCGGCAAGTATGGCCAGCCCCAGGCGAGGGTCCCAACCAATGGTGTCCTCATTATGAGTTCGCACAAGACCCACATCGGTTACACCTGTAATCTGTAATTTGAGCCCTTTACTCACCACGTACGTTGTCCTTGGTTATTTTCTAGTTATTCGTTCACGGCATCGTAACAATGCATCAGCCAGCTTGTCGCCAGACTGAAACCGAAATTCGATTTCCTTATGCAGCGCCTTGTTAATAATCTTGCTCACGCAGGACGGAAGGTCCGGACGAAACATTCTCACATCGGGGTGTTTTTCATTGGCAATTTTGTACATCAGGCTCGCAAGGGACTCCCCCACGAAGGGCAACTCACCTGCCAGCATCTGGTACATGGTGACACCGAGAGAAAACAGGTCAGAACGCCCATCGACCTTCTTGCCCGCCAATTGCTCTGGTGACATATAGGATGGACTACCCAGAATGGTCCCGGTCTTGGTCTTGCTGGCATCTGTCAGACAGGCC
>JAHEDA010000294.1 GCA_024641445.1 Gammaproteobacteria bacterium | reverse complement strand
GGAAGTACCCACTAAAATCTTGTGTCGTCATCATTCAATGGGGGTTATTTACCATGACTCAGGTCGAGCACAAAGTTTTCTCCTCTAATGAGGAGCATATCCCACAAAGTCCCCACATGAGCTCAGCCCTGATCGTCGATGACGAACCGGGTATTCGCAGCTTTTTACAAAAGGGCCTGGAGAAATACTTTGGTTTGGTCGAGGTGGCGGGTGACACCGAGACTGCCGAGGCCTTACGGCAGCGCTGTCATTTCGATTTGATTATTGCGGATATTCGTCTGCCGGGGCGCTCGGGCGTGGACTGGGTCACGGAGCTGCGTGAACAGGGCAGCATGACCTCGGTCATCTTTATTACTGCCTATGCCGACATGCAGACCGCCATCGATGCACTGCGCGCCGGGGCGGCGGACTTCATCATGAAACCCTTTCGTATGGAGCAACTGCTGGCTTCGGTTGACCGTTGCATGGAGCGTCAGCGCATGCAGCGTGAGAATTTTGTCCTACGCCGTCAACTGGATCAGTATCTTGATGGTGCCGGCATGGTGGGTCGATGTGAATTGATCAAGAGTGTGTGCGAGTTGATTAAACGCGTTGCACCCATGCCCTCGACGGTATTGATCGAAGGCGAGTCCGGCACCGGCAAGGAATTGGCGGCACGGGCGATCCATGAACTGAGTTATCGCAGCGGCAGTTTTGTACCCGTGAATTGCGGCGCCATGAGTGCCGAGTTGCTGGAGAGTGAGCTGTTCGGGCATGTGAAGGGTGCCTTCACCGGCGCCCATCAGGCGCGCGAGGGTTTGTTTACCTATGCCAACGGTGGGACGCTGTTCCTGGACGAGATCGGTGAAATGCCCATGTCCATGCAGACGCACCTGCTGCGCGTACTGGAGGAGCGCAGTATTCGACCGGTCGGTTCAAACCGCGAGATCCCCGTAGACGTGCGTGTGATCGCCGCGACCAACCGTGACCTTGAGGCCGAGGTAAAAAAGGGTAATTTCCGCGAAGACCTCTATTATCGACTGTTCGTGTTGGCGGTCAGGATGCCCGCGCTACGTGAGCGCAAGGATGACCTGCCGGTATTGACAGAACACTTCACCGCCACACTGGCTACCGAGATGGGCCTGCCGCCGGTACGATTCAGTGAGGCCGAGATGGCCGTGATGTACGCCTATGCGTGGCCGGGGAATGTGCGTGAGTTAAAAAATGTCATCGAACGCTGTCTCCTGTTGAACACCACCCCGAGCAAGTGCCTCGGTGCCGCCGCCCCTGTTAGCCCCGCAAACACCGCGACAGCCACCCAGCAAGATATGGAGAACCTCTCACTCGACGAGGTGGAGAAGCGTCATATCCTGAGTGTGTTACAGGCCGAGGGGGGCAACAAGTCTGCGGCGGCGCGACGCCTGGGTGTATCGCGTAAGACCCTTGAGCGCAAAGTACAGGTCTGGGAGTCTGACAACTAGGCCGACGCGATGACTCTGTTTGGTCGTATCACCCGTGCCATCCGCGAGAACATTCGCTATAAACTCCTGGTACTGGTGTTGTTTCCAATCCTGCTGGTCATGCCGATCGTGCTATCGCTGGCCATCTACTGGGGTGCCCGCTTTACCTACGAACAACTGTACTTCAAGGTCAATACCGACCTCCGCGTGGCCGATGAAGTCTTTGGTCGCCTGCGCCAGGAGTATCTGAATGACTTCGGGCGGCTGGCCGAATCCTATGAATTCCGTACCGCCCTCGACAATCGTAACGCCGCATCAATTCAAAGTCTGATTAGTAATCTGAAATTGGGTACCGCGCTGACCTATTTGCACGTCATCGACGTCAGTGGTCGGTACCTATACGAAGATGGCCCCGTTCGTCATACCCGTTCCTCTGCATCTCTGTTGACCGCCGCACAAGGGCAGGCCACCGTGAATGTCGAGATATTCAGTGCGGAGGACCTGACTGCCGAAGACCCGTTTCTTGCGCGTAACCTGCAACTGCCGTTAATTGCTACACCCTATGCCCACCCTACCACACGACAGGTGGAAGACCGTGGCATGATGATTCGGATCATTTATCCGATTAAAGGCGCGAATGGAAAGATTAACGCGATGTTGGATGGCGGATTTCTATTGAATGGGAACTTTACCTTTGTCGATACCCTGCGCGATTTGGTCTACGGTCCAGGGAGTCTGCTCGAAGGCAGCATCGGTACCGTGACCGTCTTCCTCGATGATGTCCGCATCAGCACGAATGTCCCGCTGGGTCCCGGTGAACGGGCCCTCGGTACCCGCGTGTCAGAGGCGGTGCGATCCAGAGTCCTGCGTGATGGCGTGTATTGGATCGACCGCGCCTTTGTCGTCAACGACTGGTATATCTCGGCCTATGAACCGATTATGGATGAAACCGGCAAACGTGTAGGCATGCTCTATACGGGATTTCTGGAGGGGCCGTATCGCGCCAGCCTGTGGCAGGCCCTGGCCATCCTGGCCTTGATGTTCGTGGCCTTGATGTTACTGTCCGCGGCGGTGGCGATTCGAGGTGCCAAGTCCATTTTCAAACCGCTGGAGCGCATGACCGCCGTCGTCAAGGCCACGCGCGCGGGCAGGGAACAACGTATTGGCCGGGTCGAATCGCAGGATGAGATCGGTGTGCTCGCGCGTGAGTTTGACAGCATGCTTGACCTGCTACAGGCACACAGCCAACAGCTACAGGCCTGGGCCGATCAGCTGGAGGATAAGGTCGCCGAGCGTACCGCGGAGCTGGAGCGCATGAATGCGGAATTGCGTCAGACCATTTCCCTGTTGCGGCAGACGCGCCAGCAATTGGTCGTGGCAGAGAAACTCGCCGCGCTTGGTGAACTCACCGCCGGGGTGGCGCATGAGATCAACAATCCCGCGCAGGTAATCCTGGGTAATCTGGATATCCTCCTGGCCGAGATGGGGCCGGTGCTGGCACCGGCGCGGGCCGAGATTGATCTGATCGTGCAGCAGGTGTATCGCATCCAGGACATCATCAATAATTTACTCCAGTATGCCCGACCCAGTGAATATGCCGGTTATATGGCGGATGTGAATGTCAATGACTCGGCAAGAGATGCCCTCAAGCTGGTGCATCACCTGCGCGGCAACAATCGGTTTTCCATCGAGACACGGTTGGAGGCCAGTACGCTTGTGAAGATCAACACCCAGGAGCTACAGCAGGTCCTGGTGAATCTGTTGGTAAATGCCATTCACTCCTTGCCCGAGCAGGGTGGTGTTATTCAGGTAAGGACGCGTGAGTGGGAGGGGCGGGGTGTCGCGATTGACGTAATTGATAACGGTATCGGTATCGAGGCAAACAAGCTGGGGCATATCTTTAACCCGTTTTATACCACCAAGGGACAGGGTGAGGGCTCCGGGCTTGGCC
Source organism: Gammaproteobacteria bacterium (assembly GCA_024641445.1). Taxonomy (GTDB): domain Bacteria; phylum Pseudomonadota; class Gammaproteobacteria; order UBA6429; family Thiohalophilaceae; genus JAHEDA01. Next base: position 196 of record JAHEDA010000294.1, on the reverse strand, counting down.
TGTCGATCAGTTATGGCCTGGTCCGCCGCTATGGTGGCACCATCACCGTGCAGTCCACCCCACACCTGGGTACCGAGTTCACGGTGTGGTTACTCGCCACCCCGGTCCTGGTCGAAGATGAGACCACCTTGCTGGAGCAATTACAGAGCATTGAGGAAGAGTCTAGCCTCTCTCCGCAAGAGGAATCGGGCCGATA
>JAHEDA010000293.1 GCA_024641445.1 Gammaproteobacteria bacterium | reverse complement strand
CCTCGGTGATGCGGGCCTGTTCCAGGCCAGCAATGGTGGTTTCGCCTATTGGAAGCCGCAGACTGAACTGGTCGACCCGTATCTCTCCGCTTACTCCTCGCTGGCCTTCCAGTGGCTGCGTGAGTCGGGCTACGAGGCCAATGCACAGGTCGATGAAAAACTCAGTGCCTATCTCAATCAATTGTTGAGCAAGGACCAGGGCTGGCCGTGGTACTACAGCGATCGCAGCAAGGCGATTGTCCGCGCCATGATCGCCTATGTAATGACACGCCGTGGCCAGCAGGTGGATGCGCCGGTGAGCCGCCTGTTTGATGACCGCAAACTGCTGAGCCTGTTCGGCAAGGGCTTCCTCATGATGGCCATGCAACACTCCGGTGAGGGCGTGCGCGCGCAGGTGCCGGTGTTGAAGCAGGAGATCGTCAATCGTGCCGAGATCACCTCGGACAAGGTGCAGTTTCGCGAGGCGGTGGATGATGGCTTCTCGCGCATCCTGCACTCGGGTACGCGCACCAACTGTCTGCTGCTGACGGCTATGCTGGATATTGAGCCGAGCGCGCAGCAGGTGACACCGCTGATGCGGTTTGTCTCGACCACGCGCAAGGCCAATCGCTGGAACAATACCCAGGAGAATCTGTACTGTCTGAATGCGATGCGCGATTACGCCAAGGTCTATGAGCATGAGCCGATCGACTTCAAGGTAAGCGGCAAGCTCGGTGAACACGAACTCGGCGAGCTGAGCTTCGACAAACCCGACGCGACACCGCAGGTCCTGCACTATGACTTTGCCGCAAGCGATGCCGGTCGCAAGAGTGAGCTGACGCTGGATAAGCAGGGCTCGGGTCGACTCTATTACAGCGCGCGCCTGCAACTGGCGTATCAACAGCCACGCCTGGATGCCGTCAACGCGGGCATGACGATCGAGCGCCACTACTTCATCAAACAGGGTAAGGCGTGGCAGCCGGTCGGTACGCAGGTGAAGCTCAAGCGTGGCGACCTGGTGCGTGTGCAATTAAAGGTCGGCATCCCGGCCGAGCGCGTGTTTGTCGCAGTCAACGATGCCCTGCCGGCGGGACTGGAGCCGGTGAATACCGCGCTGGCCTCGGCCTCGACGGTGGACGCCGCCAGTGGCGAGGGTAATGATAGCGGTGGTGCCTACATCTGGAATGAGGACGATTACTGGTATGGTGCCTATCGCTCGGGTGGTTTCTATCACCGCGAGATGCGCCTGCAGGCCGTGCAGTACTTCGCTGACTTCATTGCGCCGGGCAACTACGAGTTGAACTATGTGGCGCAGGCGATCGCCACCGGCACCTTCAATGCGAACCCTACGCGCATCGAAGAGATGTATAGCCCGGAGACCTATGGCAAGGGTGTGCCGGCGAAGTTCTTCATCGATGAGCCATGAGACGTAAACGCCTTGTCATTGCGTTAGGGCTCGTTGCTGTCGGGGGTGTGTGCGGGCTGTGGTGGTCACAGCCCGCGACACTGCCGAGCGCGGCGGCACAGTCACGCTCGCTGATCCTGCTCGACCGTCACGGCAGTGTGTTGCGCGACATCCCGTCAGAGTCGCGGCGCATGAGCGCGCTACACCTGGATCAAATCCCGCCCCTCTTACAACAGGCCTTTATCCTGGCCGAGGACCAGCGTTTTTATCTGCATCACGGTGTCGACCTGCGGGCGATGGTGCGTGCGGGCTGGCAAGACCTGCGACATGCGCGTGTGGTCTCCGGCGCCAGCACCCTCACCATGCAGAGTGCACGCCTTGCCTTCGGACTGGACCGAGGCTGGGTCGATAAGCTGCGGCAGGTCGTGATCGCCTTGCGGCTGGAGGCGAATCATAACAAGGGCGAGATCCTCGAATACTATCTGAATCATTTGCCGTTCGGCGGAATGGTTTATGGCGTGGGCCAGGCCTGTCAGGTCTACTTTGCCACCGATTGTGCGCGGCTGTCCGCATCACAGGCGGCAACACTGTCGGTGCTGGCACGCGCGCCCACGGCCCTGGTGTCGGCGCAACAGTCGGTGGCGCTGCGTGCGCGGCGCGATGCCTTGCTGGCGCGTATGCACGATGCGGGCTCACTCGACGATGCCAGTACTCAACTGGCGCAGGCGGAGCCACTGACACTGGATCACTTTCAACCCGTGTTCTATGCGCCGCACTTTACCGAATTCATGCAGACGCGCTTCCCGGACTTGCAGGGCCGGGTGCGGACGACACTGGACGCCACGCTCCAGCGCGATGTGCAGGCGCTGGTGCACTACCACGTCGAGCGTATCAAGGCCAAGCACGTCAACGCGGCGGCGGTGTTGGTGGTGAACAACCACGACGGTGCCGTGCTGGCCTATGTCGGTTCACCGGATTACAACGATGTGCAGGATCACGGCCAGGTGGATTACGTCCAGACCCAGCGCCAACCGGGTTCATCGGTGAAGCCGTTCACCTACGCCCTGGCCCTGAAGTCGGGTTATACCCTCGCCAGCATCATCCCGGATATGCCGCGCGTCTTCACCACGCTGGCGGGTGTCTATCGGCCACGTAACTACAGCGGACGCTTTAGTGGTCCACGTCGTCTGCGCGAGGCGCTGGCCAATTCATTGAATATTCCCGCCCTCTATACCGCAATGGAGCTGGGACCCGAGCAGGTGTTGCAGTTCTATCGCCGCATGGGTCTTGGCAGCCTGCAACAGACGAGTGAACACTACGGTCCGGGTATCACACTCGGTAATGGCGAGGTCTCGCTGTGGGAGATGGTGCAGGCCTATCTTGCGCTGGCGCGACAGGGTGTGTCGATTGCGGTGCGTAGCTTGATCGATGCACCGATGCAGACTCAGCGTCTGCTCGACCCGCAAGTGGCGTATATGCTGAGCGATGTGCTGCGCGACCCCTTGGCGCGCGAGGATGAATTCGGTCGTTATAACCCACTCACCTTTGATTATCCGGTGGCGGCCAAGACCGGTACCTCGACCGACTTTCGTGACAACTGGGTGCTCGGATATAGCGGCGAGCTGACGGTGGGCGTCTGGGTCGGGCACGATCAGTCACAGGCCCTGCATCAGGTCACCGGCATCACCGGGGCCGGTCCGCTGTTTCATGATGTGATGCAACGCGCCATGCAGGGGCGCACCGGCGCGTGGCCACCGCCACCCGCGGGGCTGGTACGCAAGACGATCTGCCCACTGTCGGGAAAACTGCGTGGGCCTTATTGTGAGACGGCCGTGAGTGAGCTATTTGTAAAGGGGCACGCCCCCACGGCGCACTGTGATTATCATCGTGCGGTGAAGGTGGCGCACTGCCATGGTCGGACACGTCGCCTCAATTACACCACCTTGCCGTCGGAATACAGCGAGTGGCAGCACAGCTCCAATCTCCCGAGCCTGCACCAGGTCGTCCAACAGGAGTGCGACAACCAGGCGGTGATCCTCAGTGGTGATGTTGGTGACGGTGCAAGCTTCCGTCGCCTGGAGATCCTCGAACCCGCGGCGAATTCACTGTTTGCCATCGACCCGACCATCCCGCGAGAGCGACAGCAACTGGCGATTCACATCATGCGCCCGCTTAGCCTCACGTCGATTACCTGGCAGATCAATAGCCAGACGCAGGCGCTGCGACAACTCAAACCC
>JAHEDA010000292.1 GCA_024641445.1 Gammaproteobacteria bacterium | reverse complement strand
TGTGACCCGGCGCGTCAGTTTTGAATATGTGGGGCTGCGTGGCGAAGGGTAAGACTGCCTACAGTTGCGGCGAGTGTGGCGCGCAACAGCCCAAGTGGGCCGGTCAGTGTCCAGATTGTGGTGCCTGGAATACCATGATCGAGGTTACCGCGGTAAGTCCATCGGCCTCCCGCTCATCACGCTTTGCCGGATTTAGTGGCGATGCCGCGGGTCGTGGTGTGACGCCCCTCGCCGATGTGAGTCCAGATGATGTTCAACGCGTCCCAACGGGAATTAGTGAATTCGATCGTGTCCTTGGTGGTGGGGTTGTCTCGGGCTCGGTGACCCTGATTGGCGGTGACCCAGGTATTGGCAAGTCCACCTTGCTGCTACAAACCCTGGTCAGTCTCTCTGCTCAGGGCAAGAGTCTCTATGTTACGGGCGAGGAGTCACCGCATCAGGTCAGCCTGCGTGCGCATCGCCTCGATCTCCCGGTGAAGGGGGTTCAGTTGTTGGCGGAGACCCAGGTGGAGCTGATCATCGCTGCGGCAGAGCGTGAACGTCCGGCCGTGATGGTCGTCGATTCTATTCAGACTATGTATACGGACCTTTTACAGTCCGCTCCCGGTGCCGTTGCGCAGGTGCGCGAGAGTGCCGCGCAGTTGGTGCGTTTCGCCAAACAGACCGGCACGGCGATCTTTCTTGTGGGTCATGTTACCAAGGAGGGTACCCTCGCGGGTCCGCGTGTGTTGGAGCACATGGTGGATACGGTACTCTATTTTGAAGGGGATACGGGTAGCCGCTATCGTCTGATCCGTGCCATGAAGAATCGCTTCGGTGCAGTGAATGAGTTGGGTGTCTTTGCCATGACCGACCGTGGTCTACGTGAGGTTACCAACCCCTCGGCGATCTTCTTGTCACGCCATCAGGACCCGGTTCCAGGCAGTGTGATCATGGTAACACTGGAAGGTACTCGCCCAATTCTGGTGGAGGTGCAGGCCCTCCTCGACGAGAGTCATCTTGCCAATCCGCGCCGAGTCTGTGTTGGTCTGGAGCATAACCGGCTGGCCATGTTATTGGCCGTGTTGCACCGACATGGTGGGGTGATGACCTATGACCAGGATGTCTTTGCCAATGTCGTCGGTGGTGTGCGCGTCACCGAGACCGCGGCGGATTTACCCGTCTTGATGGCGGCCATGTCCAGCCTACGTAACAGGACACTGCCGCAGGATTTGGTGGTATTTGGTGAAGTAGGACTCGCGGGTGAGATTCGTCCGGTACCCAATGGTCAGGAGCGACTAATGGAGGCGGCGAAACACGGCTTTAAGCGGGCCATCATCCCTGCGGCTAATGCACCAAAGAAGGCCCCGGCCGGGTTTGAGATTACGACGGTGACGCGAGTCGATGAGGCGCTGTCTAAGTTTTGAGGCCCAGCATCTCGGCTATCTCCCTATCCAATAGCTCCTCACTCCCGGTATTGAGTTCCATGACGCGTCGCAAGTGGGTGATGCTATCGAGGTCAATGTGTTCGCACTTGAATCCCGCATGTTCACCTTCCTGGTGTACCAGGCGGGTCTCCATGGTGATGTGTGTATCGGGGGCAAGAATAATATCCACCATGTAGATATCACCATGCTTGCCGCGCCAGTCTGTCGGGGTCTGGATGAGTACGCCCTTGAGGCTCAGATCCATTACCTGGGTCGTGAGTGTCTGGTCCTCGGGTCCACGTACTTTGCAGGAGGCATCGAAGGGGATTCGGGTAAAGCGGCGCAGGGTTTTATCGGTCATGCGGGTTCTCGTTTGATAGGTCTTCCGGTGGCAAGGTTATGAGTTATCGCTCTTACTCATAATAGAACTGCATCTTGATATTGCCTATCTGGATAGTATCACCATCATTCAATTTATGGCTCTTATTACCGATGGGTGTATCGCCCACGAGGGGCGGGAATTTTCCCTCCAGGTGGGCGAGAAAATAACCGTCCTCGCGGCGCGTGATTACCGCCTTGGTAATACCGGGTTTACCCAAATTAGTCATGGAACGATTGAGATTCATGGTCTTGCCAAGATTGGAACCGTTCAGGATTTGTAACCAGCCAGTTCTCGCATCGATTGTCGATGAGGATTGGTGGTTGTTCTGGTCGAGGTCGAGGATGGCATCCAGGATGTCCTGATCCTCGCGATAGGCGATCTCTTCATAGGTAAAGGCGAGCAGGTGTTTCCCGACTCGGAGAACGTCGCCATCTTTGAGCGTGTGTACCCCGTCAATCTTCTTGTTGTTCACGAAGGTGCCATCTTCGGTACCCAGGTCTGAAATAACCGAGACCTGACCGTGCGTATCGAGCTTGGCGTGCTGGGGTTGCACCGCCAGGCTGTCGATGTGCACAGCGCATTTTGGATCACTACCAATGATCATGCTTCCCTTTTGTACCGGGAAGATTTTCAGCACGTGATCCTTGAAACTCAGCGTCAGTTTTGACACTGATGCGACTCCTGCAGGCTTGAGGTTGGTTAGGAAAAAACTCTTTATTTATCTTGGGATTATAGACTGTATTTAATGCGATTGTACAACAGGTCATGGCGATTCGGCGCCAGAATATTACCGTTCATCGCGACCCGGGTCGAAATCACCCGTAGGCCTAGTTGTTGCTGGGCTTATCGGCCTGTTTCCAGTTTGGATTAATGCGTACCGTTTTTACGGCATTGGCGGTACTTTGTATTACCTCAAAGGGATAATCGGAGAGCATGAAACTGGTCCCTGGATCCGGGATATTCTCCAGGTACTCCAAAATGAGTCCATTCAGGGTCTTGGGTCCATCCATGGGTAGGGTCCATCCAAAGAGGCGATTCAATTCCCGGATACTGGTGCCGCCATCGACGAGATAGGTATCATCCTCTTGCCGGTGGATGTCGCGACTGCTGGCATCGGGGTCAGTCGTAAACTCACCCACGATCTCCTCCAGGATGTCCTCCAGGGTGACGAGCCCGTGGATATCGCCATACTCATTAACGACCAGCCCAATACGTTGACGCTGACGCTGGAAGTTCAGCAATTGAGTATTGAGTGGGGTGCTCTCGGGGATGAAATAGGGTTCGCGGATGAGCGTGCGCAGTTGATCTCTGTCGGCCTTGCCGGACTCGAACAGTCGCACGGTATCGCGTAGATGCAAAATCCCGATGACATGATCGATATCATCCTCATATACCGGTACCCGGGTGTGTTGGCATTCACGCAATTGACGCACAATGTCATTCCAGTCTTCCAGGATATCAATCGCCGTAATCTCGGGGCGTGGCGTCATGATGTCTTCGACGGTAACTTTTTCCAGGTCGAGGATGCTCAATAACATCTGCTGGTGGCGTTGCGGGATCATGGAGGCCGCTTCATTCACCACGATGCGCAGCTCTTCTGTACTGAGACTGTGTTGTGATTGAGCCTGCGAATGAATACCCAAAATGGTGAAAATGCCCTTGGTGATCTGACTGATTGACCACACCAGGGGATAGAGTAGCTTCAGCATCGGTGTGAGAATGTGGGCAGCAGGCAAGGCAATCCGTTCTGGATTGAGCGCCGCCAGGGTCTTTGGTGTGACCTCTGCAAAGATGAGGATCAGGAAGGTTAATAACAGGGCCGCGACCCAGACACCATCGTTG
>JAHEDA010000291.1 GCA_024641445.1 Gammaproteobacteria bacterium | reverse complement strand
TTCATCGGGACATTGTTCGGAACCGGCGGTCCCTTTTATGTGATCTACCTGCAATTGCGCGGACTCGACAAGGCGGCCTTCCGCAGTACCATCTCCGTTATTTTCATATTTGATGGTGCCTGGCGCATCATTGGATTCTTTTTTGCGGGTATGTATGCGCATCTCTTCGATGATGCCAGGATATTACTCAGCCTGCCCATCATGGCTATCGCGCTGTATGCAGGGGAGCACATTCATACCTCGCTTAGCCCTCGCACCTTTCAACAGGCGATTGCGGTCCTGCTGGTGATCAGTGGTGTGGTGTTGCTGCTGAAGTAGATCGGAACTTAGCGCAGGAAATTGCACTGGTGATGGCTGGCATCAGGTATTTCGCCACCACTTGCGGAAGAAGGATTTAAAGATGGTGGCTACACCTAGAATCGAACTAGGGACCCCGGCATTATGAGTGCCGTGCTCTAACCAGCTGAGCTATGTAGCCATATTGAAGCGCCGCCAGAGGGGCGGAAAAGAGCGGGCATTTTCCTGATTCAGCCCCGCCTTGTCAAGCAAGAATCCGCCATCAGGCGCGTCCTCTTGCGAAATAAATAACGTTGAATCAAGTAATTAGCCAACTGCTCTGATATCACACATTGAAGCGGAAGTGCATGACATCCCCGTCGTGTACAACATATTCCTTACCTTCCAGGCGCAACTTACCGGCCTCTTTCGCACCCTGCTCGCCCTTGTATTTGACGAAGTCCTCATAGGCAATCACCTCGGCACGGATGAAGCCCTTCTGAAAATCGGTGTGGATAACCCCGGCGGCCTCTGGTGCAGTGGCGCCATGCTTGATGGTCCAGGCCCGTACCTCCTTCTTGCCCGCAGTGAAATAGACCTCCAAACCTAAAAGCGAGTGACCGGCACGAATTACGCGATTGAGTCCAGGTTCATCCAGCCCCATCTCGTTGAGGAAATCTTTTTTGTCTGCCTCACTCAGCTCGATCATCTCGGCCTCAATGGCCGCACACACTGGCACCACCGGCGCGCCCTCTGTCTCACCCAGCTTCTTCACCGCATCGAGCAGGGGATTATTTTCAAAACCATTGTCATTGACATTGGCGATGTACATGGTGGGCTTGATGGTGAGTAGAAACAGGTCACGGATCAGTTGCCGCGCTTCGGCATCCAGTCCCAGGGCACGCGCGGGTTTGCCCGCATCGAGTTGTGCCCGCACCTTCTCTAAAATCTCCAGCCGCGCCTTCGCCTCTTTATCGCCCGTCTTGGCCACCTTGCTTGTACGCAGGATCGCCTTCTCGACCGAGTCGAGGTCGGCCAGGGCCAGTTCGGTGTTGATGACCTCAATATCGTCAAGCGGACTGATCTTGCCTGAGACATGAATAATGTCATCGTTTTCAAAACAGCGAATGACATGGGCAATGGCATCGGTCTCGCGAATGTTCGCGAGGAATTGATTACCCAGGCCTTCACCCTTGGAGGCACCCGCCACGAGACCGGCGATATCCACGAACTCCATGATGGTCGGTAAGATCTTTTCTGGATTTACAATCGCCGCGAGTTTATCCAGGCGAGGGTCGGGTACCGGGACAATACCGACGTTGGGTTCGATGGTACAGAACGGATAGTTCTCCGCCTGAATACCCGCCTTGGTCAGGGCGTTAAACAGGGTGGACTTGCCTACGTTGGGCAGGCCGACGATTCCGCATTTGAATCCCATAGATTATTCCTGGTGTTTAGTAGCTAGTGGCAAGTAGCTTGGTATTTTATGCCTATGTATATTTATTTACACTTCCACAAACTCAGTCATGCCAGGGTACTCGTGACCCGCAGCTCAAGACTGACTGTGTAATTGATTCATCGCCTTACTAAAATTTCCTGCAAGGACATCGGGTAATACCTGCATTGATGCGCTGATCGCCCCCTCGATGGCAGTGCGATCTTCTCGTGTCACCCGGTTGAGGACGTGCCCGGTCACTGCGGCCTTATCGCCGGGATGACCGATCCCCAAACGCAGCCGCGCAAAATCATTTCCACCCATCCTGGCAATTATGTCACGCAGGCCATTATGCCCACCGTGCCCACCGCCCTGTTTAAGGCGCGCGATACCGGTGGGTAGATCCAGGTCGTCATGTACTACCAATATTTCAGGCAGGCCAATCTTGTAGAAAGCCGCCAGCGTCTGTACCGCCTGGCCGCTTAAATTCATAAAGGTCGTTGGTTTGAGTAGCCAGATATCCTGGCCCTGCTCGCTGACGCGTGCTACCTCACCGAAAAATTTTTTCTCGCTCTTGAAACTGACACCGTACTTGCGCGCCAGTTGCTCCACAAACCAAAAACCGGCGTTGTGGCGCGTATCGGCATACTCGGCGCCGGGATTGCCTAACCCGACGATGATTCCAATACGCACCGACAACGCCGGCTCCTGAGTTCCGTGCTATCCGCTGCTTAGGCCTTGGGGGCTTCGCCAGCGGCAGGCGCTGCGGGTGCAGCTTCTTCAGCAGTCTCTTCCGCTTCCTTCGCTGCACGTGGCAGGTGAATACTCACAACCGCCTGGTCGTGTGCCGCACCGTGCAACAGCTCTACCAGTTCAACGCCCTCTGCTAATTTGAGATTGCTGAGATGGATGATGCCATTGAGTTCCAGGTCACCGAGGTCAACTTCAATGAACTCGGGCAGGTGCTTGGGCAGACAGGAGACCTCGACTTCGATCAGGCTGTGTGTCGCCAGACCACCGGCCTTCACACCCGGGGCCTTGGCCTCGTTGATGAAGTGCAGCGGTACATGCACACGGATCTTCTCATTGGCATTCACGCGCTGAAAATCGACGTGCGTGATCATCGGCTTGGCCGGGTGACGTTGCATGTCCTTGATAATCGCGCTCTCATCCTTGCCATTCAGTTTGATGGTGAGGATGTGTGAATAGAAAGTCTCATTCTTGGCCTGGTTCGCCAGTTCATGATGTGTCAGGGAAATTGCCTGTGGTTCTTTATCGGAGCCGTAGATAATACCCGGCACCTTGCCTTCGCGACGCAGGCGGCGGCTCGCACCTTTCCCCATGTCACTACGCGCTTCAGCATTCAGTACATATTCAACACCCATTTTCATGCTCCTGTGTTGAGTTGATAATACGCGGCATAATTACCGCAGCCACCCTTGCGACCAGGAATGGCAACTTATTTGTCCATCGTTTTCACGCCGGACAAAATTCTGTTAGTCGACAAACAACGTGCTGACCGACTCTTCATTGCTGACTCGGCGAATGGTCTCAGCCAGGATGCCAGCAATGGTCAATTGTCTAATCTTCTTACACTCCTGCGCCGCTTTGCGCAGGGGGATGGTATCCGTTACGACCAATTCATCCAGCTCGGAGCTGTTGATATTGTCGATGGCGGGGCCGGACAATACCGGGTGCGTACAATAGGCGACGACCTTTGATGCACCACGTTCTTTCAACGCCTTGGCCGCCTGACACAAGGTCCCTGCGGTATCTACCAGGTCATCCACCAGGACACAACTGCGACCTTCCACGTCACCGATGATGTGCATCACCTTGGCCTCATTCGGCCGTGGGCGACGCTTGTCGATAATCGCCAGATCGGCATCGTCGAGGCGCTTGGCCAGGGCGCGTGCACGCACGACACCCCCGACAT
>JAHEDA010000290.1 GCA_024641445.1 Gammaproteobacteria bacterium | reverse complement strand
GCTTGACCTTGTTGCCGGATATCTTGTCGACCGTGCCCCGCTCCATGCACTTCACGTCCACACCGCGCTTGGCGAGCTTCTGGCCGAGGATATCCATGACCTGATCCAACTGGAATTCGCTGTCGGCAAATACCGTCAGCACGTACTCGGCCTGTTCAACTCGTGAATCCGAGCCCTTGAAGTCGAAGCGATTACTCACCTCCTTGTTGGTCTGGTCCACGGCATTGCGTACTTCTTGCTTGTCCACTTCAGAGACGATATCGAATGAGGGCATGGTTCTGTTCCTTAACATAGAATGGTCAGGGAGGGGGCATAGTTTACCCTAATATCCGCAACGAGTGATTGAAGCTGCGGGAGGATTTAGGTTCCGCTCCCACTCCCTTATCGCACTGCGCCAACATGGCGTTGACGCGTGCGCGCCCGCTGCTGTTTGGCCTGCACCGGTGGCCCTGATCCACGCCATCGTCATATTCCCTCAGGCACGTCAACTAGCGCTATTTCCCGCGACAAGGTGAATCTCCAGAACTTCTGCAGAAAATCATCACCCCGGCTTCAAGCAGCCAGATGGTGCGCCTTGTAGTCTGTACCCATGCATCAACCATCCAAGGAGGACATCATGAATGCATATGTTATGAAGGACGAATCAGCCGGTATGTTTACCGGGTTTGCCAGCCTGCTGGCCTCGATGGTTGCGGGCCTTGCCTGCATCGGACCACTCATGGGCATCGCGCTCGGTATCAGTGGCCTCGGTAGCTTGACCCAATATAGTAACCTGACGGTGCCGGCTTCGATTATCTCACTCGCCCTGTTGAGTGTAGCGCTGTATATGTTCAAGGCCCGCAAGGTCTGCTGTGCCGACAAGCGCAAACATCTGATCAAACGCAACATGCTGGCGCTCAGTGCCCTGCTGGTCATCGGAATCAATGTCGGGGAATTTCTGATTATTCCTTATGTGCTTTAGGAGGCTAGCGAGATGAAACTCAAATTAACACGACCAGTAGCGCTTTTTACCTTGTCGTTGATGTTCGCTTCAGTCGCACACGCGGCGGAGACCAAAGTCATCAGTCTGAAGGTCAATGGCATGACAAGCCCAACCTGCCCGACACTGCTGAAGTCTGCCGTCAGGAAGATTAAAGGCGTCAAGGGTGTACAGGCCAGTCTGGAGACACGCAGTGCGACTATTGAATACGAGGAGGGCGTGACCAACCTGCAGGCGATTCAGGAACAGATTGAATCGGCGGTGGGATTTACCACCGAAGTAAATTAACACGCACCCGGGCCCCGCATGCATTCGGGGCCTGGTTGTTTACTCCGCCGGAACGCCTGCCTGCTGCAAGCTGCTCATATAGAGATCGATCTGCACCGGCATCTTGAGGTAAAACAATTTTTCCCGGGCGAAACGCTGACAGAAAGCAGGATTCTGTTTTAACAATCTGCCGACCCACTGTTTGGCCTCGTCCATTCTCCCCAGCCCTACCAGGGCAACGACCCTGTGCGCCGTGGTCCAGTACTGATAATTCGGAATGGTGGTGGCCTTCTCCAGCCACAGCAAGGCCTGCGCAAAATCATGCTTGAACAGCAGGGCCAGGGCACCATAGGTATAGAAGGCCCAGAGTTGCGGGTCATTGGGACTCAGTTCAATCGATTTTTCAAAACAGGCGAGGGATTCCTCATAGCGACCTTCATAGGCCAGCGAGTCACCCAGCCCACAGTGCGCGGCGGCAAAGGTTGGATTCAGGTTGATGGCAATCTCATTTTCAATCAGTGCCGCATCATACTCACACCGCGCGAGGAGAATGCGCGCCTTGAGGGCATGAAAGCTGGCATTTTGCCCATCCACCGCGAGCGCCTTGTCGCAGGCCTCCAGTGCGGCGTCCATCAAGTCCTGAGTCGGTGGCGTGTCCCAATACACCATGCCGAGGATGACGGCATAGGCCCACCAGGCATGGGCCTCACCAAATTGTGCATCCTGCTCGCTACTGAGTCGCAGCAGACGCTGTGCCTCACGGTTGTCCGGTCCGGTGAACTTGAAAAAGTGATTGATGCCGAGGTGGTAATAATCCCATGCCTGCAGGTTGGAGGGACGGGCATGCACCACGCGATTACGTTCGGCATAACCGATCTCCGGTTCGATGCGGGCGACGATTTTGGCGGTGATCTCATCCTGCAAATCAAAGATGTCCTCGACCTTGCCGTCGTAGCGGTCGGCCCACAGGTGATGACCTTTGGCGGCATCGACCAAATGCGTGGAGACACGAATGCGATTGCCGGCGCGTTGTACGCTGCCCTCAACCAAATAATCCACGCCCAACTCACGCCCCAACTCACGCGCATCCACTGATTTGCCTTTATAACCAAAGGTGGTGTTGCGGGCGGTGACATCAATCCAGCGATGCTTGGAAAGGTGCGTGATGATGTCGAAGGTGATGCCATCAGAAAAATATTCCTGACCCACCGCATCCGACAGGTTCATGAAAGGCAAGACTGCGACGGCGGGCCGTTGCGGTTGGCGGGGAAGATCAGGCGGGACGGTCTGTGATGATCTCGCGTCACCCGCAAGCTGCCCACCTGTCATCTGGACCGGTGCGATGAACTGAAAGCCTTTCTTGTGGACCGTACGGATGTAGGTTTGATTGCGTGCGTCATCACCCAGGAGTTGGCGCAAGGACTTGATGCGACTGCTGAGTGAGGCATCGGAGACAATGCGGCCGTGCCAGACCCTGGCATTGATCTCTTCCTTATCGACGACGCGGTCCCGGTTTTCGATCAATAGCGCCAGCAATTCAATGACTTGTGGCTCACAGTGGAGCCGCTCACCGTCCTTGCGCAGTTCAAAACAGGCGGTATCCAGGGTGAATTGGTTGAATGTGTACTGTATAGGGTCTGCTCGTTCCATCGATTATCCCGATCTTCAGAATTTCTTCAGAATTAAATCACCACTACTTCAAGCACTTATGGGGGTGGGACCTTATCATTTTCACCGTACCAGACAGCAATTCCAACCAACATGTAAGCAAGGAGAATATCATGACAACAGCAGCAGCAAAAACCCAGAAGTTTCTGATTAATTGTGTAAATGGCGCCAATGATGTGGAGCGTGCGACCGTCTCGTTCATTGTGGCGCTATCCTGTGCCTCGCACAATAATGAGACTGCCGTGTTCGCGACCTCGGATGCCGCCGTACTCTGTGTGAAGGGTGGTACCGACGCACTCATCGCCGATGGCTATGAACCGCTCAACAACCTGGTCGAGGACTTTGTGGAGAATGGTGGCAAGATCTGGTTATGCCCGGTCTGTGCCAAGGCCAAGGGAATTACCCAGAATGACCTGCGCCCAGGCGTTGAGATTGCCGGTGCCCCACGCACGATGGAGTTTCTGGCCAATGGCGCGCAGGTACTGATGTAAGAGCGCGATGAGACTGCAGGGTGACAGTGTGTGGCCCTGCAGTTTATCCACCCACAGCGACACAATGTGAGTGCCTTATGAAATACGACCGAGCTGAATGTGACAACCTCACCCCACGCCTGATGCAGCTGGGTGAATACCTGGATGAGTATCTGCGTTTTGAACATCCGGATGCCATGCAGACTATACACCTCTGGCGCACCGCACTGGACCAGCCTGTGCCGGAGCAAGGTATCGGTATGGATGCCGTCCTCAA
>JAHEDA010000289.1 GCA_024641445.1 Gammaproteobacteria bacterium | reverse complement strand
TAGCGACGAGGCCCTGTGGGAGGTCGCGCTCGACCTCGAAGAGGGCGCCGACATGATCATGGTGAAACCGGGTATGCCCTATCTGGATATCGTGCGGCGGGTGAAGGATGAATTTGGCGCACCGACATATGTTTATCAGGTGAGCGGTGAATACGCCATGTTGATGGCGGCGATCCAAAATGGCTGGCTGAATGAACAGGCGGTGATCATGGAATCACTCCTCGGTTTCAAGCGTGCCGGTGCCGATGGCATCCTGACCTACTTTGCCAAGCGTGTCGCGCAATGGCTGCATGACGCCGGGCATGTCTGACCTGTTCGACTTCGACCTGCGCAAGGATCGTTATGCCGTGATGGGTAACCCCATCGCCCACAGCAAGTCGCCACGCATTCACACCCTCTTTGCACAACAAACCGGCCAGTCGCTGGAGTACACCGCCATCCTGGTGGACCACGGCGGCTTTTCACAGGCCGTGGGTAACTTCGATGCCAGCGGTGGTAAGGGTCTCAACATTACCGTGCCATTTAAGGAAGAGGCGTGGCGTCTGGTGACCCAGCGCAGCGAACGCGCCGAGCTTGCCGGTGCGGTGAATACCATCAAGTTCGATGGCAAGACCATGTATGGCGATAACACCGACGGTGTGGGTCTGGTCAACGACCTGACACACAATCACCAAATCGAATTACGTGGTAAGCGCATCCTGGTGATGGGTGCGGGCGGTGCCGCGCGTGGCGTGATCGCGCCACTCTTGCACCAGCAACCCGCCGCACTCGTTATCGCAAATCGAACCGTCGATAAGGCGCTGGTGTTGGCTAGTCTGTTTAAGAGGCTTGGCAAGATTGAGGGCGTAGGCTATGAACACCTTGCCGGGCAGCAATTCGAGGTCATTATTAACGCAACTGCCGCGAGTCTACAAGGCGAGGTACCGCCGCTACCCGATGATGTGCTGGCAAAAAATGCCGTGTGTTACGACATGATGTATGGCGCCAGGCCAACGTCATTTATGCAGTGGGCCAAGGCGCACGCTGCCGCGCAGGTTTATGACGGACTAGGTATGTTGGTGGAGCAGGCCGCCGAGGCATTTTTTATCTGGCGCGGTGTGCGTCCGCAAAGCCGGTCGATCATTACCAGCTTGCGTGAAGAACTCATTACACCCGCAACGAAATAATAAATGGTGGTTACACCAACACCGCTAACCCTCCCTCCACTAATGCCCCGCCTCTGTGCTAACCGCTCGTGCGGTGTATACTGATCTCACCCCCATCTGTCCCGGATAATACCCATGTTCCGTATCAGGAAGATCCACGATACTGTCTCGCGCGCTAACCGCGAGGCGATGGAGCAGATCAAGGCCATCCTGAAGGAACAGTTCCCCCTCGCCACCAAGCAGGATATCGACAAACTCCCGGGTCAGCTTACCGACCCACTCAAATATCGCTATCGCTCGGTCATCTTTGTCGCCGAGGACCAGCGCAATCGCATCAAGGGCTTCGCCATGATGCTGCACTTTACCGATCTCGACTTTTGTTATCTCGAATACATCTCGGCGGCGCCGGGACAGACCGGCGGCGGTATCGGCGGTGTGTTGTACGAGCGCGTGCGTGAAGAGGCCATGGCCTTGTGTACGCTGGGCCTGATCTTCGAGGTACTACCTGACGAGCCGCACCTTTGTATTCAGCCCGAGTTGCTGAAACAGAATATCGCACGGCTGCGGTTTTATGAGCGTTATGGTGCCAGGCCGATACTCAATACCGCTTTCGATGTGGCGCTGACAGATGGCTATGGAGATTTGTTTTTTCTGGTACGGGATGAGCTGGGTAAAGACGCGGCAATCTCACGCCTTGCCATGCGCAAGATTGCACGCGCCATCCTTGAGCGTAAATACGGCGTAGGTAGTAAGGATGAGGCCTACCTGCAACGCGTCACCAATACCTTTCAGGATGACCCAATTCGGCTACGCCTGCCGCGATATACAAAAAACAAATCGGATACAAGCCAAACCACCGCAGTTAACAAGCCGGTAATTCCGATGGTGGTGAATACCGGTCACGATATTCATCACGTCAAGGACCGTGGCTACGTCGAGGCGCCGGTGCGCATTGCGACCATCTTGAAGGAGTTACACAAGACCGGCCTATTTCGTGAACTGAAGTCACGTAGTGTCTCCGAGCGTTATATCACGGCGGTACACGACAAAGACTTCGTTACCTATCTGCGCAATGTGTGCGAAAGGATGCCTGCGGGTAAATCCACCTATCCAGTAGTGTTCCCGGTGCGTAATCAAACACGTCCCCCCAAGGATATGGAGATCCGTGCCGGTTATTACTGCATCGACACCTTCACGCCGATCAATCGCAATGCGTATCTGGCGGCACGCGGTGCGGTGAATTGCGCGATGACCGCCGCTGAAGAGGTCATCGGTGGCAATCCCTTTGCCTATGCCCTGGTCCGACCACCGGGGCATCATGCCGAGCGTCGTGCCATTGGTGGGTTTTGTTACTTCAACTCGGCCGCGATCGCCGCGAATTATTTATCGGATTACGGCAGGGTTGCGGTGCTGGATGTGGACTTTCACCACGGCAATGGTACGCAGGACATTTTTTACGATCGTGATGATGTGTTGACAGTCTCTATCCACGGCCACCCCAATGAGGCCTATCCTTTTTTTAGTGGTTTTGAAGACGAGACCGGTGAGGGCAAAGGCGAGGGTTTTAATATCAACTATCCGCTACCCGAACACATCACCGCAGAGCGCTATCGCAAAACGCTCAAGCGCGCCCTGGCGCGGGTGCGTGGATTTGATCCGATCTATCTGGTGCTGAGCCTTGGCCTGGATACCGCGAAAAATGACCCCACCGGGACCTGGGCGCTGACGCCGGAGGATTTTCGCCTGAATGGACAGATGATCGGTGCGGTCGGACTCCCGACGCTGATCGTACAGGAGGGTGGTTACAACAACCGCAACCTCGGCATCAATGCACGCCATTTCTTTACGGGTCTGTGGGAAGGTTACTCACAGCGGCGTGCGAGCAAACCCCGCTAAACCACAGAGGACAGCGAGTAAAATGTAGGGTGGGTTAGCGGGGTTTGCGTAACCCACCAAGTATTGCGAAGCAATTCCTTTGGGTATTAGGTATGGAATGTCTACGACATGCCTGGTGGGTTACGGCACGCAGTGCCTAACCCACCCTACATTGATACGAAAGAAGATAAAGCCACGGAGGATACGGAGAGCACGGAGTTAGTTATTACATACCTCTCAGTAATCTCTGTGTCCTCAGTAGAAAATTACTTAACGTCGAAACCCAAACATCTTCTGCAAGGCTGAGTGATCGCCTTTAATCAAGTGTGCAAGGAGGCCGCCGAGGTGTAACACCAGAAACGCCGGGATCAAGCCCTCGCCAATACCGTGAACCTCCTCCACCAGATGTAACAGGCCGTGTTCATGCTCCGGATAGATATACAACACCGTGCCGGTCGCGGCCATCCACACAAACAGTAACAGGCCGAATAACTGCACCACGCCAGAAATGCCCTCATGCAGCTCGCGTTCGGGGACCTTGAGTTTCAATAGACCCAGCAGATCTTCCTTGCAGCGGGCGAGATTGCTTGCAGAGAACGGCCACCACTGCCAGAAGCGGTTGGGGCTCGCGGCGACAAGACC
>JAHEDA010000288.1 GCA_024641445.1 Gammaproteobacteria bacterium | reverse complement strand
GGTATCAGTATGTGCTGGAGCGCGGGCCGGTGCGTATAACAGCAAATGACAGAAATGCAGACGGTATTATTATCACCGGACGTACCTTGCTGGGGCTGCATGCGAATAAACTGGACGAGGCTGAGATGCGCCGCGAGGCCAAACGCATGATGCGGGCGATACTGGCAGAATACCTGGGTGGGAGGCCGCTCAATTCAGCGAATCCAAACCTGCATAAAGTACTGTAGTGTATAGACAGAATATGTCGTGGTAATAATTGGTCTTTCTGATATGGGTACATTGATTTTAAGAGTATCCTAATCCCAGTCTTTCGCGTATAGATTCAGCCAAAATATATTGGCAATTTTATTGAGTGTGGTTAATCGCGTAACGCTATGGGGTTAGCACCTTAGCTGTGGTAAATTTGTTGGTGCTAAAAACCGCAAGGTACCAGCCCCTATGTCGCATCGTTTCTATATTGTGGATGTTTTTGCAGAAAATGCCTATTCGGGCAATCAATTGGCCGTTGTGATTGGCGAAGAGCCGATATCTGACGAAAATATGCAAAAAATCGCCTCAGAGATAAATTACTCCGAGACAACCTTTGTGACACCTACCCCGATGCGGGATGGCGGTTATCAGGTACGCATCTTTACCCCCGCACGGGAGGTCGACTTTGCCGGACATCCAATTCTTGGCACTGCATGGGTGCTGCGTCATTATGTAGTACCAGATGCTAGAGAAGATATTCTGCTCAATCTGTCGGTTGGGCAGATTGCCGTCACATTCGAAATTACATCACATGGGGACGAAGTGGCGTGGTTTATTGCCCCTCCAGTGTCACTTGGTAGGGTTTGTGCGCGCGAGCCAATGGCCGCTGCGCTGGGTATTTCAGCGGATGAAATTGATGCGGCATTCCCTGTACAGCAGGCAAGTGCTGGAACATCCGCCATGATCGTTCCTCTACGTAGCCTGGATGCCTTGCGGCGCTGTAGCCTGGACCTGCATAAGTTTGAGGCCTTATCGAAACAGGGATTTCCATCATTAATCTACCTTTTTAGTACAGAGACGCATTTCCCGCAAAACGACCTGTGTGCCAGATTTTTCTTTGAGGCGCATGGTGTGCGTGAGGACCCGGCCACGGGTAATGGAGCGGCATTCCTTGGCGCCTATATATTAGAGCATGACTATTTTTCGCGGCCTCTGGTTTCATTGAGGATCGAGCAGGGGTATGAGGTTCGTCGGGCGTCACTGGTCTTGCTCCGTGCACAAAAAGCCGGGGGAGGAGCCGAGATACGTGTCGGGGGTAGCGTTATCCCCGTTGTGCAAGGCGAGCTGATATAACCTGTAAGATATTTTTATTGTGAATTCTATATGGATTAACTAAAAACTTTGAAATAGGGTCTGCCCTGCACAACGCGTATACAGCATACGGCATCGCTGACAACGATATAATATATTCCTATACAACTGATTAGTATTTCATCTTGGACATCCCTATCTGCCTGGCACATATTTATCCTGTGCATACAGCGCGTTGTACCGGTGTTGCCGGTAACCCCATTTTTCACGCTTTACTAGCTGTACCAAGACCTTCACTGTAGATAATGTTCATACTGGTCAGTATGAATATCGCGGGATCCTGTATGTGGAGCGCCTAAATGAAAGTTGAGCTGGCTGAGGAATTTTATAATACTGAAACAGCGCGCGAGGCGGCAGTTCTCATGCAGCCGTGTGTGCAATGTGGTCAATGCACCTTCACCTGCCCGACATTTCGTTTACTCGACGATGAATGGGACGGTCCACGCGGCCGTATCTATCTGATCAAGCAATTTCTAGAAGGTAGCGAACCAAGTACTGCCTCGTTACCACCTGCCTATACACTAAAAACACTCGGTGAGAAAAATATAGCAAGCAATCTCCAATTACATCTGGATCGCTGCCTCAGTTGTCGATCCTGTGAGACAAGTTGCCCTCAAGGTGTCAGATATGGCCGCCTGCTCGATATTAGCCGCGAGTTGGTTGGTCACAAAGCAAGGCGTAGCCTCAGAGAAAAGATACTTCGGGATGCGGTGCGTTTAATAATTCCGTTTCGACGGAGGGTTTCCATATTGTTGCGTGCCGCCCAGGCAATACGTGGATTATTGCCGGTGGACTTGCGCGCCAGGATCCCCCTACGCCATAAGGCAGGTGGGTGGCCAAATAATCCTCATTCAAGAAGTATGCTGGTGTGGCAAGGCTGCGTGCAGCCGGTGCTGGCGCCGGACATTAATGCGGCTACCGCCCGTGTACTGGATCACTTCAAGATTCGTCTTATTCCGGCCAGTGATGGCTGCTGCGGGGCCTTGACTCATCACATGGGTGAAACCGAAAAGGCGCGCACTTTAATCCGTAAAAGCATTGACGATCTGTGGCCACATATTGAAGCCGGTGTGGAGGCTATTGTTCTCACAGCCAGTGGCTGTGGTATGCATTTTCGTGATTACGGTCAAATTATGCAGGGAGACCCTCTTTATGGAGAGAGGGCTAGGCGGATATCAGATATGACAATTGATATTGCAGAGGTGATAACCAGGGAATTGGGTGACGAAAAAGATACGGATTTTAAAAAGCCACCAACACCGCAACGTGTAGCGTTTCAGGCATCATGCAGTTTGCAACATGGGGAAAATCTTAATGGCGTAGTAGAGAAGCTGTTGAAGCGATCCGGCTTTAAGCTTGTCCCGGTTTCTTACCCATTTATGTGCTGCGGCGCGGCTGGGACGTATTCAATCCTGCAACGGAAACTATCTGAATTATTGCGTGCACGAAAACTCGTGACCTTGCTCGCTAGTCGCCCCGAGGTCATTGCGACGGCGAATATCGGTTGTCTGGCGCATCTTGAGACCGTCTCTCCCGTGCCGGTAAGGCACTGGATAGAGTTATTGGATGAGGTGCTTGCAAGGCGGTAGGTATGAATCCATTTTCATTTTATTCGCGGACGATAATTCAATCCATGCGCACGATAAACCGTCTGGTGATGTAAGGAGATTTTGAATGTTTTTACAACTAGCGAATGTCTTCAATGACTCCAATAAAGTGGTCCGCGGAAGGTTGTTTGGAATTTATGGTGTGCTGATTAGCATTAATGTTCTTGCCTGGGTATGGGCGCTGGTGGTGTTTCGGGATTACCCCGTTTTGCTTGGTACTGCATTGCTCGCCTACGGTTTCGGTTTGCGACATGCCGTAGATGCGGATCATATAGCCGCAGTGGATAATGTTACGCGTAAATTAATGCAGGAGGGAAAGCGACCGATTGCCCTTGGTCTCTTTTTTTCGCTTGGCCACTCAAGTGTGGTTGTGCTTGCCTCGGTCGTTATTTCTATCGCGACAGCGGCGATGGCGGGACGTTTTGAACACTTGAAGGAGGTTGGTGGGGTTGTCAGTACTTCGGTGTCGGCGCTGTTTCTATTTGCCATTGCCGTCATGAATTTGATTATTCTTAGATCAATCTACAGGTCATGGCACAAGGTCAAGAATGGTGGTGCTTATGTGGAGGATGATTTCGATATGTTGCTTGCGGATCGGGGATTCCTGGCTCGCATATTCAATCCGTTGTTCCATATGATATCTCGTAGTTGGCATATGTATCCTCTTGGGTTCCTGTTTGGACTTGGATTTGATACCGCGACTGAAATTGGTCTACTTGGTAT
>JAHEDA010000043.1 GCA_024641445.1 Gammaproteobacteria bacterium | reverse complement strand
AACTGGTTGGTAGGTGGTGTGCCCTGTGCCATCAATGTCGATGGCGTGGGTTCGGTCGGTGCCATCAATATGGAAAGCCTGAACCACGTCTCGTCGATCATCGATCAGACCAAGACCTTTATCGATAATGTGTACATTCCGGATATCCTCGCGGTTGGTCAGTTCTACAAGGGCTGGCTGTATGGTGGCGGTCTGTCGGGCTCTAATGTGATGTCCTATGGCGATATACCAGACAAGGCCAATGACTATTCACCCGCGAATCTTATGATGCCGCATGGTGCGATCATTAATGGCAACCTCAAAGAGGTACACAATGTCGACCTGCGTAACCCGGATGAGATCCAGGAATTCGTGCCTCACTCCTGGTACAAGTATCCCGGCGGTGTGAAGGGATTGCATCCCTGGGACGGTATTACCGAGGCCAATTATGAACTCGGTAGTAAGACCAAGGGTACCCGAACCAATATTCAGGAGATCGATGAAAGTGCCAAGTACTCCTGGATCAAGGCGCCGCGCTGGAAGGGGCATGCCATGGAGGTGGGGCCACTGGCCCGTTACATCATCGGTTACGCCAAGGGTGACAAAGAGATCACCGAGCAGATCAAGTTTGTCCTGAAGACGCTGGATGTGCCGGTCACTGCACTCTTCTCAACGTTGGGCCGTACGGCGGCACGTGGACTTGAGGCACAGTGGGCGGCCGATAAGATGCGGTACTTTATGGACAAGTTGATCGGCAACATCAAGGCTGGCGATTCCTCTACGGCCAATGTCGATAACTGGGACCCTGCCACCTGGCCGAAGGAGGCCAAGGGGGTTGGCTTTACCGAGGCACCACGTGGTGCATTGGGACACTGGATCAAGATCAAGGATACCCGTATTGATAACTATCAATGCGTCGTACCGACGACCTGGAACGGTTCGCCCCGCGACGAGGCCGGTAACATCGGTGCCTTCGAGGCCTCGCTGATGAATACCAAGATGGAGCGCCCGCAGGAACCGGTAGAGATCCTGCGTACCCTGCATAGCTTTGACCCATGCCTGGCCTGTTCAACCCACGTTATGAGCGAGAAGGGTGAAGAGCTGACCAACGTGAAAGTACGATAAGAAGGGAGAGTTCATATGAACAAGTCTATTACTCGTTTGCTGGCAATCATGTTTACCTTTGCCGTGTCCGGTAGCGCCTTCGCGCACCCCGGTCATGGTATCGGTAATTTCTTTAGTGGTGCCTCTCATCCCCTGAGTGGCTGGGACCATCTGACCGTGATGCTGGCCATCGGCTTCTGGTCCGCCATGGTTATGCAGAAACGGCTGTGGTTGCCTGTAACGGTTTTTGCCGGTGCCATGGTGCTAGGGCTTCTGCTAGGCATGAGTGGTATTGCACTCGCGAGTGCCGAACTGGGTATTACCGCCTCGGTTATCTTTATGGGCTTATTGCTGATGAGTGCACGTCAGGGGGCTTCAATATTGACTATTGCGCTTATCGGCTTCTTTGCGGTGTTTCATGGCTATGCCCACGGTATAGAGATGCCGCAGATGTCCGAGCCCCTGGCCTATGGTACAGGTATGTTCTGTACCACCGTGCTGTTGCATCTGGCGGGTATTGCGCTTGGTCGGGTGAGTACACACCTGCGAATGGATCGGCTCGGTCGTCTGTTGGGTGCGATGATCAGCGGATTCGGTTTATGGCTTCTGGTCGGTAACATTTAATCAGCTACGAGTGCTGAGAGGGGAATGTCATGACAGGCGAAACAGCAACACTGCGTCAGGAACCGGCAGTTTATGTCTATGAGGCACCACTACGCCTATGGCATTGGGTGAATGCCATGGCGATCGTCGTACTGGCGGTCAGTGGTTACTTCATTGCCAGCCCCCTGCCGAGTATGCCGGGTGAGGCCAGCGATCACTTTGTGATGGGCTATATCCGTTTTTCTCACTTTGCCGCAGGTTATGTCCTGGCGATTGGTTTTCTATTTCGGGTCTACTGGGTCTTTGTCGGGAACCACCATGCCAGGCAGATATTTTTTCCCCCGGTACGTTCCCGTGAGTTTTGGGATGGTGTCTGGCATGAGGTGAAGTGGTATTGTTTTCTTGCCAAAGAGCCGCGTAAATATACGGGTCATAATCCGCTGGCAGTGGTCTTCATGCATGTCATGCTGGTGTGGGGCATGATCTTTATGATCATCACCGGCTTTGCCCTCTATGGTGAAGGCGAGGGAATGGGGAGTTGGCAATATACAATGTTCAGTAGCTGGGTCATCCCGATGTTCGGGCAGAGTCAGGATGTGCATACCTGGCATCATCTGATCATGTGGTACATCATCAGTTTTGTGATCGTCCACATCTATGCGGCCATACGTGAAGACATCATGTCGCGCCAGTCCATTATCAGCTCCATGTTCAGTGGTTGGCGTACCTTCAAGGATGCGCGCAAGATCGAAGACCTCGACTAAGACCTATTCCAAAGTTCTAGGAAGTCTTTCAACGCGGCCACTATGGCCGCGTTCTTTTATTAATAAGGGAGCCAAGTCCGCGTGAACAGTAACCGCAGCGCGGCCTGTACTTCACCTGTTGGCGAATGCCTTTCTTAAACTACCCAAATCACGTGTCGAATGATTTATAAACCCCTAAGAAGCAATCTGAGAGTAGCGAGTGCACCCACCGGAAAAAGTGATTGATAACTTTACACTACAACGTATATATAAGTGCGGAGTCCCCGGAATATGCGCTAAAAGTGGATAGAAAGTATCCGATTAATGGCCAATGTGCACACAAATGATCCATTTGTGCTGCGCCTATAGTTTTACTGTAGATAAATACCAATATAAAACAGTGGCTTATACAAACGCCCCGGCATGGCATGTCGATTGCTCTCCACCTTATTAATTACAGGGGGAAATACGTGCAGCAGCCACCGTCAGTCCTTTTATTGGGCATTGGTAACGTATTGTGGGCCGATGAGGGCTTCGGGGTGCGCGTCGCCGAGGCCGTTCAGCAGTCCTACGAAATCCCGGCCAATGTCACCGTCATGGATGGCGGCACCCAGGGGATCTATCTGGTTCAGCATGTGCAGGCTGCCGATATTCTCATTGTCTTCGATGCGATTGATTACGACCTGCCACCGGGAACACTCAAGGTCATCGAGGGCGAGTCGGTACCCAAGTTTCTGGGGGCCAAAAAGATGAGCCTGCACCAGACGGGTTTCCAGGAAGTCCTGGCCATGGCGGAGATGCTGGGTGACTACCCTCAGCACTTGTTACTCATCGGTGTGCAACCCGTCGAGCTGGAGGACTACGGTGGTAGCCTGCGTCCGGCGGTCAAGGCACAAATCGGGTCCGCCATCGAAATCGCGATTAACTACCTGAAAAACTTTGCCATCGACTTAAGGCCGCGTGCCACGGTCGAACCCATGGACTCCGCGCTGGGGTTACAGCGTTACGAGGGGGAGCGCCCCGCAGAGGAAATTGCCCTGCGTAAGGGTGATGCGCGGGTCGTGCTATCGGAGGAATTCAAGGTGGCGTATCGCCAGGTCTCGCTGGAGGGTGAGGCGCTGAGTGTCGATGTGGATCACCGAGGCAAATATTGATGTGTATTGGCGTGCCAATGCAGATTGTTGCACTTGATGGCCAATATGCCTGGTGTGAGGGCATGGGTGAGCGTAAGCGTATCGATACCATGCTGGTGGGTGAACAGCCTATCGGTACCTGGGTCCTGACGTTTATGGATAGTGCGCGTGAAGTTCTGAGTGTCGAGAGTGCACAACAGATTACGCAGGCGGTAACAGCGGTCAATCTCGCCATGCGGGGAGAGACTGATCTTGACCATTTATTTGCCGATCTCGTGGATCGCGAGCCGCAACTCCCCGATTATTTAAAGATTAAAACGGAGTCTATCAGCTAATGCGCTCACCCCTTATTCAGCAATTGGTCGATATCCATCAGTTTGATGTGGTAACAGAGGACACCCTCGATGCCTTTGTGCAAGGGCATAAAGATGTCGTGTTGTTTTTCACCGAAAATCCCAAGCACTTCCCGGAGAGTAATGATGTCGCGGTAATCCTGCCGGAATTGCTCACACAATACCAGGGACGGCTGACGGCCGCGCTTGTCGCCGCCGACTCGGAGCGGGTTCTGCACAAACGCTACGGTTTTAATGCCTGGCCAGCGCTGGTATTTCTGCGTGACGGTGAATATGTCGGTGTGATTACTGGCATGCAGAACTGGTCGGAATTCAAGCTGGAGTTTGATCGCATGTTGCACTCCGCGCCCCGCACACCGCCGAGTTTCACAATCCCGGTGCTCGTAAGTGCGGGTGGTTGTGACGGCTAAAGAGATAAGGGGATAACACAATGACTGAATATTATATTCCTGCTGGTGGCGTGGGTGTTGGCAGTCAACCGGCAGAGACTGATGGGGCTGAGCTGTCGTTTATGCCGATGCCGGCCGAGATGATGACGTACCGTATGCCGGATATTACGGCGGCGATTAGTTCGCTCAGTCAGGCAAATGAGGTTTTACAACAACTGCAGGAATTACTCGACCGTTATCAAACGGGTGCGCCGGTAGGCATCATCAATCTCTCAATACTGGATACGGCTAATCGTCAGCTTGTGGACCAGGTGTTGGGCGAGGGTGAGGTCAGTATCGTATTTCTATCGGACATGAAGCTACGCATCCAGGAGTCCGTCCTCGCGGGTGTCTGGCGCATCCAATATCTCGGTGCAAGTGGCAATATCGAAAAAGATACGCTGGAGGTTGGTGACATCCCCAGCGTCGTCAGACACATGACCTTTGCCGGTCAAGGCATACAAAAACTGATTCCTGCATGCGATTACCCTGCCGGAGTGAATAATGCGATCCCGCTATTGAGCGAACTCAATGACAAGATCCCTGGCGCCAGCACGGTTGAGGAGCCGCATGTCATTAATCTGACCCTGTTGCCGCAGAGCGATGAAGATATTGCATTTCTGAACCAGATTCTCGGTAAGGGGCCGGTAACGATTCTATCGCGCGGTTACGGCAATTGTCGGGTGACTAGCACCGCCACACAAAACGTCTGGTGGGTACAGTACTTCAATTCACAGGATGCCATCATCCTCAACACGCTGGAGGTTACACCCATCCCGGTGGTGGTCTGTGCCTCGGTAGAAGACATTGCGGATAGTGCGCAGAGATTGCGGGAGATCAGAGAGGTCTATGCCTGATGGACTCCTTTTTTGCCGGGTCTTACGGCGGGGATAACAGCAAGCTGGCGGATGACAGCAAGCTTGAGTGCAAGATTTGCTGGTACGTTTATGACCCATCCATAGGGGATGCGTACTGGCAGGTCCCCGCCGGGACGCCGTTTTCAAGGCTGCCGCCACAATGGTCATGTCCCAATTGCGATAGTAGCAAGGATGGATTTCTGATGGTGGAGGAGTAGGCACCAAGATGCATCAGCTCACCCACAAACTTGAGACTGTCTACAGGACAATAGAGCGGGAGCGTATGGGGGATATGCCCGTGTGTAACCCTGCTCTGCGTGTAGAGGCCGTCAATTTCAGGGAGTGGGGTGCGTATTACCTCGGTGTCATGATCACACCGTGGTTTATGAACCTGATGTTATTACCTGCTAGCCCGGATACGTCAGGTGAGTGGCAGGTGGGTAGTAAGCAGATACACGCTTTCCCCTCCGGGCGTTATGAGTTTATCTGTGGCGATGAAGATGGGCTTGGGCGCTATCTGACGTGTGCGCTGTTTTCTCCTATGTTTGAATTTGACGATCAGCAGGCGGTGGTGGCTACGGCCAATACGGTGTTAACGGCATTGATGGAGCCTGGAAACCGGGATACGGCATTGACCCATGAAAAGACAATCCAAGACCTGTGGCGCAGTGAGGCGGGCACAGAAAATGCGGCATCAGCCAGCGAGGCTCCAGAAAAATCGTTGACGCAGACTGCGCTTAGTCGGCGTGAGTTTTTACGTGGTGGCCGCGTACTCGATGCCAGGAATGGCCATGGAGATTGAAGGTAAGTTACACATAAGACTGTTGCGTGAGCATGGTCGGGTTGTGGATGTGGATATTCAGTCCAGTCGTCCACTTCAGGCGGTGAAGATATTTCAGGGCAAGCATATCGCTGATGTCATCAAGATAATACCTCAACTCTATCATGTCTGTGGCGTCGCCCAGGCCAGTGCTGCGATGACTGCCTGTGAACAGGCCATGCTTATACCTGTTAACGAGGCCACTCAGTCAGCACGCGAGATGTTGGTGTGGATGGAGACCGTGCGCGAGCATCTTTGGCGCATCATGATCGATTGGGCGCACAAGCTGGATGTTGACAAGGATGCAACGAGCATTAAGACCTTACAGCAGTATCTTCCACAATTGAGGCAGGCATTGTTTGTGGAGGGGGAAGGATTTCGTGTAGGTGCTCGGGTGAACGTCAACCCGGAGGCGGTGCTGTCCATCATTAACAGGCTTGACTCAATGCTTGAAGACACGGTGTTTACTGTCGCACCCGCTCAGTGGCTATTGGCCATGTGTGAGCATGGGCCCGAGAAGTGGTTACAGGACAGCAATACGCTTGCGTCCAGGATGTTTCGCTACTGTTCGGCCGTTGAGGCAGAGGATGCCTTCACTATACCTTCCTGCCTGCCGGTTCTGGATGATGCCGGTTTACATCAGCACCTGACGAACGTAGATGCCGACGAATTCATTGCACGACCACAATGGCAGGGGAAGTCCTACGAGACAACGGTATTGTGCCGGCAACTACATCACCCCGTGGTGAGGTCTATGGTGCAAACACAAGGTGCTGGCATGCAGGCGCGTATCATTGCCAGGTTGGTGGAGTTGGCGGAAATACCCGGAAGACTGCGCGACCTGATGCAACACTTATGCGCAAACGATGCAGATGACTCTGTAGCAGTGACGGGTCAAGTATCCGGTATCGGTCTTGGGCAGGTTGAGGCGGCACGGGGCCGTTTAATTCATCGTTTGGAGCTTACTGAAGGGCGGGTCGGGAATTATCAGATACTGGCACCGACCGAGTGGAATTTTCACCCACAGGGTGTTGCGGCGCAACTCTTAAAGAATCTGTCCTCGACTGATGTGACGACGTTGAAGACGCAGGCAGATTTTCTGATTAACGTCATCGATCCCTGTGTGCGTTATGAAATGACGGTGCATTAAG
The DNA here is from genome assembly GCA_024641445.1 of Gammaproteobacteria bacterium. Lineage (GTDB taxonomy): Bacteria > Pseudomonadota > Gammaproteobacteria > UBA6429 > Thiohalophilaceae > JAHEDA01. The sequence goes on along the minus strand of JAHEDA010000043.1, from coordinate 6,708 downwards.
ATGCATGAGATGTCTTTATGTGAAGGCATATTAAGAGTACTGGAGGAACAGGCGCAGGCGCAGCAGTTTAAGCGCGTCAAGACGGTATGGCTGGAGATTGGCAGTCTGTCCAGTGTAGAGGTCGAGGCACTGCGGTTTGGTTTTGACGTGGTAATGAAGGATTCCCTGGCAGAGGGGGCCAGGCTGGAGATTATCGATGTGCCTGGCCAAGCCTGGTGTATGCAATGTATGAAGCCGGTAACGATCAGACAACGCTATGATGCCTGTGATGACTGCGGCGGCCATCAATTGCAGGTGACGGCAGGTGAAGAAATGAAAATTAAGGAATTGGAGGTGGATTGATGTGTACCGTATGTGGATGTGGTGAGGGTGAGACAAAGATTGAGGGGCAGGCGCATACCCATGAGCATGCGCACGATCATGAACATCCGCATGATCATAGTCATGCGCATGGCCATACGCACAACAATGTCTTCACCCACCATTATGGACTGGGGCCGGCGCATGCCCATGCCCCGGGTCTGTCACAGTCGCGGATGGTACAGATTGAACAGGATATCCTCGGCAAGAATAATGAGTATGCCAACACCAATCGAAAATATTTCAGCGATAGAGGCGTACTGGCGCTGAACCTGGTATCGAGCCCTGGTTCTGGCAAGACTACCCTGTTGACACGTAGCATCCAAGACTTGAACTCGACATTAGCCATGAGTGTGATCGAGGGCGATCAGCAGACCAGCAATGATGCTGATCGCATTCGCGCAACCGGTATCAAGGCTATACAGGTCAACACCGGCAAGGGCTGTCACCTGGATGCCCATATGGTCGGGCATGCCCTCCAAGGCCTGCAAATGGAGGAGGGGGCTGTGCTATTTATTGAAAACGTCGGCAATCTGGTCTGCCCCGCCGCATTTGACCTGGGTGAGGCGCATAAGGTGGCTATCCTTTCAGTGACCGAAGGTGAGGACAAACCAATTAAGTACCCGGATATGTTTCATGCCGCTGACCTAATGCTGCTAAACAAGGTCGATCTGCTTCCTTACCTTAATTTCGACGTGGAGGCGTGCATCGCCTATGCAAAACAAGTCAACCCGCGTATCAAGGTATTACAAGTCTCGGCGACGACGGGTGCTGGCATGCAGGCGTGGTATCAATGGATAATGGCCACGCGGCAGGCCGGCCTCGCCGGACATCCATCCCTGCAGGTCCAGGTCTAGGAGTCAGCTTATGTGTCTTGCCATCCCCGCCCGTGTCGTCAGCATCGATCACATGAACGATATGGCCACTGTATCCCTGGGAGAGATTGAAAAGCAAATCTCCCTGGCATTGGTCAGTGACATCAATATCGATGACTATGTGCTGGTACATGTGGGATACGCCTTGAATAAGATAAGCACGGAAGAGGCGGAAAAGACCCTGGCCATGTTTGCCGAGGCCGCAATGCTGGGAGTGCAGTCATGAAATACATCGATGAATTTCGAGCGGGCGATCTCGCCATGCAACTCGCGAATGCCATTAAATCTGCCGCCAGGCCTGACCGGCAATATCGGTTTATGGAGTTTTGTGGTGGCCACACCCACGCCATATTTCGCTATGGTGTGCAGGATTTGATGCCAGAAAATGTAAAGTACATTCATGGACCGGGTTGCCCGGTCTGTGTCCTACCCATCGGCCGAATCGATAGCGCAATATATCTGGTTGAGCAACATGATGTGATTCTCTGTAGTTATGGCGACCTCCTGCGGGTGCCAGCGAGTCAACGTAAGAGCCTGCTCAAGGCCCGTGCCGCCGGGGCGGACATTCGTATGGTGTATTCCACCCAGGATGCGTTAAAGATCGCACGCGACAATCCAGACCGTGAGGTCGTCTTCTTTGCCATCGGTTTTGAGACCACCACTCCACCGACTGCCGTTGCGATTAAACAGGCGCGTTTAGAGGGCCTGAAAAACTTCTCCGTGTATTGCAATCACGTCCTGACACCGGCGGCCTTGAAGGCCCTGCTTGAGTTACCCGAGGATAATACCTATGGCAAAACGCTGGTCGATGGGTTTCTGGGTCCGTCACATGTCAGCAGCATCATCGGTAGCCAACCCTATGCCTATTTCACCAGGACCTATCGCAAACCGATTGTGATCGCCGGCTTTGAGCCATTGGACGTCATGCAGTCAACATTGATGCTGATTCAGCAATTAAACGCTGGGCGTCATGAGGTAGAGAATGAATATACCCGTGCGGTCAGTGCTGAGGGCAATGTGAAGGCGCAAAAGTTGATGGCCGAGGTATTCGAGTTGCGTAGCAGTTTCGAATGGCGGGGGTTGGGGAGTGTGCCAAACAGTGCCTTAATGATCAATGCCGCCTATGCGGAGTTTGACTGTGAACGGCGTTTCAGCCTTCCGGAGAGTCAGGCAAGCGAGATAAAGGGGTGTGAATGCCCGGCGATTTTACGCGGCGCCCGCCTGCCATCCGACTGTAAATTATTTGGCACGGTGTGCCGCCCCGACAATCCCATGGGGGCCTGCATGGTCTCCTCCGAAGGCTCCTGTGCGGCATATTGGAGCTACGGTCGATTTCGTCAGGCGCAAGCGGGTACCGGTATGGAGTCGGTGGCATGAGCGCTGTCATGAAACGCTTTCCTTTGCGACTCGACACCCGTAATGGCGTAGTCGATATGACGCATGGCAGTGGTGGCCGTGCCATGGCGCAGTTGATTGAAGAGCTATTTCACAAGCATCTGGACAATGACCTGCTACGTCAGGCCAATGACCAGGCGGCCTTCGAGATACAGGCAGGGCGGATGGTCATGAGTACCGATGCGCATGTCATCTCACCCTTGTTCTTCCCTGGCGGTAACATTGGGTCACTCGCCGTACACGGGACCATTAACGACGTTGCCATGTCGGGTGCGAGGCCATTGTACCTTGCGGCAAGTTTTATTCTCGAAGAGGGGTTTCCCCTGGCGGATCTTGAAAAGATTGTTGTGAGTATGGGCGAGGCAGCGAGGCAGACCGGGGTGCCGGTGGTAACCGGTGATACCAAGGTGGTCGAACGCGGCAAGGGTGACGGGGTCTTTATTACGACAACCGGAATCGGGGTGGTGCCAAAGGATATTCAGATATCCGGTGATCGGGCCAGGCCCGGTGATGCGATCCTGGTCAACGGCAGCATAGGTGACCATGGTGTAGCCATAATGTCGAGCCGTGCAAATCTGCAATTCACCACTCGAATCGAATCCGATTCGGCAGCCCTGCACGAGTTGATAGCGATCATGGTCAATGTCGTACCGGATATCCATTGTCTGCGCGACCCGACACGCGGTGGCCTGGCAACGACACTCAATGAGCTGGCATTTCAGTCGCGAGTTGGCATGACGCTGGATGAAGCGGCTATACCCATCAAACCCGCGGTGTCGGCGGCCTGCGAGCTGCTTGGGCTAGACCCCTTGTATGTCGCCAATGAAGGCAAACTGATCTGTATTTGTCCCGAGGCGGATGCACAACAATTACTCGAAACCATGCAGCAGCATCCCTTGGGTAGGGAAGCCGCCATCATTGGTCGTGTCCAGAATGACCCAAATAGCTTTGTGCAGATGAAGACCCGTTTTGGTGGTCAGCGGGTTGTGGACTGGTTGGTGGGTGAACCCCTGCCTCGGATCTGTTAGGTGCAACGATGACGAGTTTGCCGACGATACTGGTAATCGACGATGAGGTCCGCAGCCTGGAGACGCTTGAGCGTATTCTTAACGACGACTTTGACGTGAAAACAGCGAGCAATATAGAGGTGGGTCGCTCGATTCTGGAGAATGAGTGGGTGCAGGTGGTGCTGTGTGATCAGCGCATGCCGGATATGTCCGGTGTCGACTTCCTCAAGGAGGTACGCCAGCAATGGCCTGACGTCATCCGTATGATTATCTCCGGTTATACCGATGCCGAGGATATTATTGATAGCATCAATGGGGCGGGGATATACCAGTACATCACGAAGCCATGGCAGCCAGAGAATCTGATTCTGACCCTGCAAAACGCAGTCAGGCTGTTTCAGTTACAGCGAGAAAATGAGCTGCTCGCTATCGAGCTAAAGGCCTCACCGCAGCAGGTTGAGATCGATCTCAACAAGAAGCGCGCACTGCTGCGTGAGCAACATCAGTACAGTGATGGGATAGTGCGCTCACCAGACAGTATCATGAATGAAGTCTGTGACAAACTCTTGCAGGTTGCGCCATTTGATGTCTCGGTATTGATTACGGGAGAGTCAGGTACCGGCAAAGAGCTCGCGGCACGTGCCTTACACTACAATAGCTTGCGCTGGGACAAGCCCATTGTGGTGGAGAATTGCGGGGCCTTACCGGATGAGCTACTGGAGAGTGAGCTGTTCGGCTATAAGCGTGGGGCCTTCACTGGGGCCGTCGAAGACAGAATCGGTTTGTTTGAGCGTGCCGACTGTGGCACGGTATTCCTCGATGAGATAGGCGAGGTCTCGCCCGCCTTTCAGGTGAAACTGCTGCGCGTATTGCAGGAGGGTGAGGTCCGCCCCTTAGGGAGTGGGCGCACACGTAAGGTCAATGTACGCATTATTGCCGCAACCAATAAAAACCTTGAGGCCGAGGTACGTGCCGGGAGATTTCGTGAAGACCTCTATTACCGGTTGGCAACCGTCACGATTTCAATGCCACCCTTGCGCAATCGTCGCAACGATATCCCCGTCCTGGCCAACGCCATCCTTGAGGGCGCCATTAAGCATCTCGGCAAGCAAGTCGAGGGTTTTAGTGATGAGGCCATTGCCTGTATGCAACACTATCACTGGCCGGGTAACGTGCGGGAACTCCAAAATGAGATTCAACATATGTTGGTTATCGGCAAGGAAAAGCGTCTCGGTGCCGACCTCCTGTCAGCACGCGTATTACACGCCGCACCAGCAGAACAGCAGGCCGATACCCTTATGGTGGCGGAACTCGACGGTACCCTAAAGGACAGGATTGAGATACTTGAGGCGCGCGTCATTCGTGAGGTACTCATTCGCCATCGCTGGAATAAGAGTCGGGCGGCAAAGGAACTTGGTCTGTCGCGGGTTGGTCTGCGCAATAAATTGGAACGTTACGGCCTGGAAAAGGTTGAACAGATACATCAATATGATCAGGAAGAAGACGTTGCCGAGGGTATTCTCTAGTCGCTATGCCGAATGATGCTCCCACTGGTGCAAATCGTGAATCCGATTTGATCGAGCAGGTCGGTGCCATGGAGGTTCTGGCACTCAATCCTGATGATGAGGTGATCTGGATTGATGTTATCCACAAAATGGATGATGTCTACGCCGATTTGGTGCGCTATCAGGTTGAATTGGAGGAAAAGAACGCTGCGCTGGAGGTGGCGCAACAGTTTATCAGTAGCGTTCTCTCATCGATAACCGACGTGTTGATAGCGTGTGACATCCATGGGCGAATCCAGCAGGTAAATCGCGCCCTGGAAGAGATTATTGGTAAAAAGGAACATGAGCTGTTGCAACAACCCATTGCCTCGCTGTTTGCGGCCTCGTCTCAGGATATGGTGGATCAGTTTCCACAGAAGATCCGCTCAAATACCATTGTCGACTGTGAGGTGAGCCTGCAGGCTTACGATGGCAAGGCCGTACCACTGGCCACTAATTGTGCCTCTCGCTACGACCATCATGGTCGTTTGGTGGGTATGGTCCTTATCGGCAGACCAATAGGTGAACTACGGCGCGCCTATCAAGACCTGAGTCAGGCGCACTCCGAATTAAAGCAAACACAGCAGCAATTAATTCAATCGGAAAAAATGGCCTCGCTAGGTCGTCTAGTGGCAGGGGTGGCGCATGAGCTCAATAATCCCATCAGCTTTGTCTTTGGAAATATCCATGCCCTGCGTCGCTATGAAGAGCGTCTGATGCGCTATATCACTACCTTGGAATCAAAGGTCGATGCGGCAGAATTAAATACACTCCGGAGCGATTTGAAGATGGGGCGTATCTTCACGGATATCGGTCCCCTGATCGATGGCACGCTGGAGGGGGCTGAACGCGTGAGTGAGATTGTGCAGGAATTGCGCCGGTTTTCTTCCGGGCACAAGGAACAGGCACGCCGCTTCGATTTGCCCGAGGTCATCCGCACGGCGACACACTGGGTGGTCAAGTCAGTCCGCTCAAAGCCACAGGTGAACTTTAATCTACCGGAATCGCTGGAGATTACTGCACGCAAGGGCCACGTACATCAGATACTGGTGAACCTGGTGCAAAATGCCATGGACGTCATGGAGGCAGAGCCGACCTCCAACGCGGAGCCTCGGCTGGATATCAGTTGTGAGTATGACCGTGACACCATCCGTATCGATATCCGTGACTACGGGCCGGGTATTGGCAGTGACGCCATCAATAAGGTGTTTGACCCCTTCTATACCACCAAGCCTGTAGGGAAGGGTACCGGGCTTGGCCTATATATTAGTTACAACCTCGCGGTGGAACAGGGTGGTGAGCTATTGGTCGCCAACCATCCACAGGGCGGTGCCGTTTTCACGCTAAAGTTGCCTAACAGGGTGGATGCTGGTGCATAGGCCAAGGGCATTCAATTTACTCTGGTTACAATCGGGCGGATGTGGGGGATGTTCGCTCTCCCTCTTGAATGCCGAGGCGCCTGACCTGTTGACGATTCTTGAGCGCTCGAATATCAATTTGTTGAGCCACCCTTCACTGAGTGCAGAG
>JAHEDA010000287.1 GCA_024641445.1 Gammaproteobacteria bacterium | reverse complement strand
TGGACCTATGCGCAACGTAGACATATTTACCCTTGGGGTCGATGGCAACGGCTTTTGGCTTCGTCCCCGCCACCGCTTTTCCAATCCACTTAAGTCGGCCGCTCTCTGCATTTACGACATAACTCGACACGCTGCTATCATTATAATTTGCAACCAACGCATAGCGCGGATAATAGGTCGTCGATGAAGACGAACTGGAACCACTGCTACAGGCAACAATAAAAAAGGGCAGCACCAGCGCTAGCAGTGCGCCAAGACCTTTACTCCTCTGCCGTTTACGCAATGAAATGCTATTCATAACTTCCTCCACTTCACATTCAGTCCATTTAATTACGACGAAAAGTCTGGCTACCGTTTTAGCGCAAACAATCCCCCCTACTAAATCACTATGACAATGCCGACCCTTCCATTCATTTCTGGCATCAATATAGGGGTGGGGAGGATACAAATCGGTTATTTATTCCCACTGAGGTGATTGACGTATAGGTATGTTCTTGTGACAGCCTGGGGTGAAGAGTCGACGCAAGACTCATTACGTTGAGTGCAGCACATGACAGGCGGCCCTTTGCCACCTGTCATTAACTGTTTATTCTCTTGCTATTCGTAAACCGCGCAACTTGTAACCGCAATGGGCCCGATGCCGGTTGCCAGCGTCGCGGGTGTTAACGGGCTAAGCCCGCCTGTTGAGCCAATTAAAAATTGGGTGATGCTATTCGCCGTGTAGTTTGTTGCGTAAACATAATGACCCGAGGGATCGGCAGTAACACTGTAAGGCGAGGTTACTCCAACTGTTGCGGTCGTCATCTCGGTGAGTGCACCGTTCGCTCCAATCGAAAACTGTGAGAGGGTTGCACCCGTATTGTTTGCCACATAGGCATATCTACCCGTTGGATCGATACTGATTGATACGGAACCCGCACCCGCCGGCAAAGCGACAGTAGGCGGCGTTAGGGGACCAAGTACCCCCGTAGCGTCGAGAGTGTACTGCGATATAGTGCTACTGCCCGAATTCACAATATAGGCATAGCGTCCTGAGGGTGTAATGCCTATAGCACTCGGTGCTGACTCTGTTGTAACGGTTGCCGGGATTAGTGCCGTCAGCATACCCGTTGCACCAATGCGATATTGCGATACCCTATTTCCATTAAAGTTCACAACATAGGCGAACGTACCGGAGGGGTCGATCATTAGCCTGATGGGGTTTGCGCCGGTTGGCACGGTCGGTGTCCCCATGGGGGTCAGCACACCACCTGCACCTACGGTGTATTGTGAAACAGTGTTGCTGTTGGAGTTGGCTACATAGGCGTAGCGACTGGCGGGATCGAGAGCAATACTGCTTGGACTAACTCCCGTTGCAAACGTCGCGGGAGTGAGCGGACTAAGCAACCCTGTTGCGCCTATCCCAAACTGCGAGAGGGTATTCGCACTACGATTTGTCACATAGACGTATTTCATATCTGGGCTCACGACGACTGAATACGGATCAGCCCCGGTCGCCACATTCGCGATTGCCATTGGGCTGAGTAGCCCACCACTTCCAATTTCATACTGCGAGAGTGTATTACTGCCACGATTTGCAACGTAGGTATACCTTGGCTTCGCGACGATTGCGCTGATTCCCTCGCTCATGACCAACGCAGCGGGTGACGCATAGGCCGCCGCCGTCGCAGGGGCGAGGGCTGTCAATGCCCCCTCAGCGCCAATTGTGTATTGCGATATAGACCCCGCACTCGAGTTGCTCACATAGACATATTTACCGGTTGGCTCGATCAAAACAGCGGCCGGTCCAACACCTGTTGTGACGGTGTTAATCAGACTCAAATTACCGTTTGCACCAATCGCATATCGCGCAAGGTTGTTACTCAGGGTATTCGTTACATAGGCATAGTCACCCGTTACAGAAATCCTTATCGAAGAAGGTGCCAGCCCGGCTGCAACGGTTGCAGGATTCATTGGCGTGAGTGTGCCACTCGAACCTATGGTGTATTGTGTGATATTTCCATCCACTAAATTGGTAACGTATGCATATCGACCCGTTAGATCAATCACGATATCCGCAGGCCGAGCACCGGTCGCCACGCTGGACGGCGTCAACGCAAATAATTCGCTGTTTGCCCCTACGCTGTATTGCGAAATCGTGTTATCGACGTAATTTAATACGTAGGCATATTTGCCCGATGGTGACAGACGGATCTGATAGGGATACGCCCCCGTAGCAACCGTGGTCGGCGTGGTTAAGCCTCCCGTTGCATCAACCGTAAAATGAATGACCGTCGCATCGGTTGAGTTGGTAACGTAGGCGTTTTTGCCCAGCATATCGAGCACGATCGACACCGGACGTGTCCCTGTTCCTGTGGATACTGTTGCCGGGGCCATGGGACTGAGCACGCCCGTTGTAGAAATGGTGTACTGAGAGATCGTGCCAGAGCCATTATTTACAACGTAGGCATATTTGGCTAACGGATCGATACTGATAGATTTAGGATTGATACCGGCATTGGCCTTTCCCACCCATTTGAGAGCCCCGGTAGTGGCGTCCACGGCATAGCTGGAGACACTACTATCTTCGAAATTAGTAACAAAGGCGAAGCGTGGATAGTGCGGCGGCGGTAGTGAAGCCGCTGGCGTACCGCCAGAACCGCCACAGGCACTTTGTAGCAAAGAGACAACAACACAAACCGTGCTCACCAGCACGGGCCGAAACAACTTTGGGCATTTATTTAACATCGCGAGCCTCCTGCTCATACGGTAAGGAGGACACACTACCTGCCTGTCAGTTACAAATCGGATATTTATTCGCAAAAGCGGGCGATTATTTTATGGCGCTGGCGAGCCGTTCGGTTTCAGCCGAGGGGCTGACTTTTAGCAGTGTCATCAGATTGTTGCGACAGCGCTCATAGGTGGATCGTGCCTCGGCCATCAGGCCCAGGGCAAGATAACTGCGCAGCAGGCCTTGATAAAATACCTCTGCCAAGGGCTCGATCTCCAAGGCTCGCAGGTAGAGGCTGATGGCGTCGGTATGATGCTGCTGCCCGAGTGTACGAGCGGCCTGCTCCAGCAGGCGCAGCACCTTGCTGCGCAGGCGTTCACGCATGGCGAGGAGATAACTCTCATCATCGCCTTGCAAGTAAAGGCCTGGGTAACGGTTGAGAATGTCATTCATAGCCGACATGATTGCGGTGTGTCCTGTCGGTAGCACCTGTAGCAGCTTATTCAATTGCTGCTCGAACGCCCAGACATCGACCCAGCAGAGCTGTGGATTGAGCGAGAGCTTGCCCTCGTGCCACTGAATACTCTCTGCGCCAATTAACTTTCTTACCCGGTGCACGGTGGCCTTAAGATTTTGCCTGGCCTGATCTCCCTCGGCATCTGGCCACAGCACATCCTGTAACCGCGATTCGCTGACGTCACGCCCACCCAGTGACAACAGCGCCTTGACAATGGCGAGGGTTTTTTTCTGTGCCTTGCCACTAAAGGTTAACGGCGCACCGTCTTTGGTCAACGCGAAGCGGCCCAGGGTGTAGATACGCACCTCCCACGGCCAGGCCTCAAACTCAATCGACGGTTTAGCAGGTGATAAATTTCTCAATCGAATTAATTTGCACACATATTCTTTCTGTATGTCATTCCGTAGCGCCAGTGCACAGAGGCGAGCCATTACCCCGTCAAACCACC
>JAHEDA010000286.1 GCA_024641445.1 Gammaproteobacteria bacterium | reverse complement strand
TTATCCTTCAGCACGATGGCGTCGTTACCGTTGGAGAAGTCACCGATGATGAGCGCGGTGGTGTCGACGCCACCAGCGGCGGGAATGGTCAGCGCATCCATGTTGGTCATGAGGCCGGCATCGAACTTACCGGCGGTGTATTGATTGATGGATTCGATATAGTCATTGATCTGCACCATGTCGATCTTGATGCCGTACTTATCTGCCCACTTCTTGATGATGCCGTGTTCCGTGGCGTAGGCCCATGGCATCCAGCCGACATAGATGGTCCAGGCAACCTTGAAGGATGACTTCTTCTCGGCCATTGCAGGCCCGGAGATCAACATGCCGCTCAATGCGACCCCCACGACCAAAAGTTTTATTAGTCTCTGTAACTGCATACGCATGATTTACCCCGTTTTAACGATTTAGTAATTGAAGTAATGGAGGTGTTGGTAGTGGATTGACGGCAGTGAGCCGAACCGGTTACGCACATCTCCGTTTGGCCTCCCGGGCTTTTATCCCGCCGTGTATCCACCGCTTGTGTGAACAAGCCTGGACGGCATCTCTCGGACCAGTCATCGGCGTGGAGCCGATCGGAACCCTAGATGCGCTCTGAATAGCAGTAGAGCAAGGACTGTGCCGTATCCGAATAGAATGTGGAATTGTGACGATTCAAATCACGACAGCGAGTTAACGCTATGAATTTAGGCCGGCTTTGCACGCATGCTTAGGGCACGCGTAAAAATACGATAGCGCAGGTATCAAACTCAGTGCGCAACGACGATACTTTCCTGCGCCAATTCAGTGCAAGGGTGAAATCGCCGGGCGATAAGGGTGCGCTTGGTACACGCCAATGCGCCATCACGGCGCACAATGCATTGATTCTACGTAAGATGGTGTCTGGCATAGTACTTGCCATAGCCTGCACATGACATCATGCGCAGACAGGTGCCGTAAATGAGAGATTTGATATTCGACGAACAGCTTGAGGGTGGTTGCCACTGGTCTATGCAGGTCAAACGCGGCACGGTATTGCGGCTAATTGATGAGCACGGTGGCGCCAATGTGGGCATGTTGTTTTACAACCCGGTCAATTTGCTGGAGCGTTACAACGCCCCCGATACCCTCAAGTGTCAACACACCTTTAAGCTGGGCAAGGGTAATTGTCTCTATTCCGATATGGGGCGGATATTCTGTTCGATTGTTGAAGATACCGTTAACTGGCACGATACGGTGAGCGGAAATCTGACCCGCGACATGGTGCAGAGGCGCTGGGGTGAGCATAACTTTCAGGACTATCGCAATGACTGGTATCGCAATGGCTATGACAGTTTCCTGGTCGAGCTGGCCAAGTATGGCCTGGGTAAGCGCGATATGGCGGCGAATCTGAATCTGTTCGGCAAAGTCGTCGTAGATGAGGCGGGTGGGTTGAGTTATGTCGAAGGCAATAGCAAGGCCGGTGACTATATCGATCTGCGGTTTGAAATGGATACCCTGGTGGTGTTGCACACCTGTCCGCACCCACTCAATCACGCCAGTGACTATCCGCGTAAAGGCATTCGCTATCAGTTGCGCGAGTCTGCGCCGGTGGCGACCGATGACCTGTGCCGAAACTCGCGCCCGGAGAATCAGCGAGGCTTTATCAATACCGAGCACTACCACCGTTGTGCCTGCACAAACTAATAGGGATCGGATGACATCGTGATTAAGCCCAGTACATTTCAAGTCGAGCAGGCGAGTCAGCGAGAAGTAGTACTTGCGGGTGACTACTACATGAAGGTGCTCAAGCAGGGTCAGACCCTGCGCATCCTGGATCTGCACGGCAATCAGGCCGCCGACACCTTGTTTTATAATGCCAATGATACAGCCGAGCGCTACAGCGCCATGGATACCATTCGTGAGCAGGGCAATGTCTATCTCTCTGCGGGTAGCAAGTTATTGTCGAATGCCGGTAATGTAATGCTGGAGATCGTCGCCGATACCTGCGGGCGTCACGATACCCTGGGGGGGGCCTGCGCCACCGAGAGTAATACAGTACGTTATGCCCTGGAGAAAAAGTGCATGCACGCCTGTCGCGATAGCTGGATGCTGGCCGTGGCAGAGAACGAGCAGTTTGGTCTGAGCAAGCGTGATATTACCCACAACATCAATTTCTTTATGAACGTGCCCGTCACCCCTGAAGGTGGGTTGAGCTTTGCCGATGGCATCTCGGATGCCGGTAAGTATGTGGAGATGCTGGCCATGATGGATGTCATTGTGCTCATCTCCAATTGCCCACAACTGAATAACCCGTGTAATGCCTATAACCCGACACCCATTGAGGTGCTGGTGTGGAACTGATTCAGCACGACTGAGGTAACAATGCCGTGTCGGCATCCCGGACCTCCTTCGATGGACGACCATCGTCGCTAAATAAAAGCGGGACGCCCCGCCGTATCAGGTAAGACACAATCATGTTCAACAAGGTCTTGATCGCCAATCGCGGTGCCATCGCCACGCGTATCATCCGCACCCTGAAACAACTCAATATCCGTTCGGTCGCCGTCTATGCCGAGGCGGATGCCGATTCACTGCATGTGGCACAGGCCGATGAGGCCGTGTGCCTCGGCACGGGTGCGGCGGCACAGACCTATCTGAATCAGGACCGCTTACTCGCCATTGCAATGGAGCGCGGTGTCGAGGCCATTCACCCCGGCTATGGCTTCCTGAGTGAGAACCCCGGCTTTGCCGAGCGTTGTGGGGCGGCGGGTATTGTGTTTCTCGGTCCAACACCCGCGCAGATGCGCGCCTTTGGCCTTAAGCATACCGCGCGTGAGATCGCACAGCAGAGTGGCGTACCGCTCCTGCCCGGGTCAGGTCTGTTGGCTTCACTCGAAGATGCATTACAGCAGGCGCAACACATCGGCTATCCCGTCATGCTCAAGAGTACGGCCGGGGGTGGTGGCATCGGTATGCAGATCTGTCACTCAGAAAAGGAGTTGAATGGGGCCTATGAATCGGTCAAGCGTCTGAGCGCAAATAATTTTTCCAATGATGCACTCTTCCTGGAAAAGTTTGTGGAGCGCGCGCGTCACATCGAGGTGCAGATCTTCGGCGATGGCGAGGGGACGGTCATTGCCCTGGGTGAACGCGATTGTTCGGCCCAGCGGCGTAATCAAAAGGTGATCGAGGAGACCCCCGCGCCAAACATACCGGATGATATTCGGCGCTCCATGCGCGAAGTGGCCGAGCGCCTGGGCGCGGCGGTGCAGTATCGCAGTGCCGGTACGGTGGAGTTTGTCTACGACCAAAAACAGGCCGCCTATTATTTTCTCGAGGTGAACACGCGACTACAGGTCGAGCACGGTGTGACCGAGCAGGTATTTGGCGTCGACCTCATTGCCTGGATGTTGCATCTCGGGGCGGGCGAACTCACGCCGCTGTTGCAATTGCGCGAGGGACTGCGACCACAGGGACACAGTATCCAGGTGAGGCTGTATGCCGAAGACCCAAATAAGGATTTTCAACCCTGTGCGGGTTTATTGAGTCATGTGCAATTTCCTGTCACCGATGGCGAGGCCCTGCGCATCGACCACTGGATTGAGAGTGGTATCGAGGTCTCGCCCTTCTTTGACCCCATGTTGGCCAAGATTATTGTGCACGCCGCCGATCGTGCACAAGCCATCGCGCAATTAGTGCAGGTACTGCAACAGGTCGAGATCTAT
>JAHEDA010000285.1 GCA_024641445.1 Gammaproteobacteria bacterium | reverse complement strand
ATGCCGTCAGGCATTCATACCAAAAGGGGTTGTATTGCTGCGCAATGCTTGGTGGGTTACGCGGAAGACGCTAACTCACCCTACACTGAAAAAAATCGAGACAAAAAGAAAGGGGCGCTTGCGCGCCCCTCTCGGGTAGTAATTTCTAAGAAATGATTCTTAGAAGTTAACTACAACGCCAGCACCCATGGAGCTATCGTCCTTGGTGGTAGCATCGGTGCCGTTGCTGGCATAACCAATGTTTGCAGTTACAGCATTGCTAACCTTGATCTGATAGCCTACGCGCATGAAGGCACCAGTGGTGTCCTTACCCTTGTCGGCAAAGGCCACGTCGAGCATGCCGGTACCCATCTTCATCTGGGCATCAAGCAGCATCTTGGCAGTCGCGGTGTTGCTGACGGTCTTGCTGTCATAGTTCAGGGTCAGCTTGATACCACCGAAGCTCATGGCGGCACCGGCCTTCATCATGCTGCTACCAGTAACATTACCCATGTTGTTGGTGCCTGCCCAGAAGTCTACACCACCAGCCTTACCAGTCAGGGCAACGCCGTAGGCACCCTGGTTGTCAGCAGTAGAAGCAGCATTGCTGCTCGGGCCGTACTCAACAGCCAGTTTCATGTCGCCGAAGCTGTTCATGTACTGAACCATGGAGGTGTTGAAGCTGGCATCACCCCAAGAACCGCCCCAGGTACCGGCGTTGCGGGCTTCCAGGAAGGTGGCGATGAAGGGGTCTTTCAGCAGGTTCTGGCCAACGTTGGCAACCTTACCAAACTGAACGGAACCAAAACTGCCCTTGTAACCGGCGTACTGGTCACGGTAGCCAGGACCATTACCACTGTTCTGGGTCAGGCGAGTATCAAAGGCCGAACGAGCGTACCAACCGGACTCGTCGGTGACGTCAAACTGTAAACGACCCATACCATGGTCGGCAAAACCCATGCTGGCTGCGCTGTTGATGGTGTTGCTGGTGAATTCACCACCAACCTTACCACTGATCTTGGTCTCAGCCTGGGCGGCCAGGGGGGCGGCAACGGCTGCAGCCACTGCCAGAGCAATAATCTTCTTATTCATGAATAACTCCTTATGTGAGTAGTGAGAGATAAAAAATGTATTCTCAGCGCCGTTTTATACCGGAGCCGCAAGCCCGGCGCAACACTTTTTTTCATAAACGCAACAAAGGGCGATTTTGTGGTATTTGTGCAACAGATCGGTCTGTTTAGGCGCCAAGCTTCTGGCAGGGCGAGCTGTAAGCGTTTTATTCAGCCGACCAGGCATTTATACACGCCCGACACCAAACCAATATATTTATAATAATAATCAATAGGATATATACATTAACGACCCAGCTCCCGACGGCATGGGCAAATCCAATAAGGGTTTAGATACCCGACTACAACTGAAACCAGGGTCGCTGGTGCGTCCGCCTTTGGCTTGACGCACCCTACATTCTGGCTGTTCCGCATGGAACAAGGGGGCCTGGATCGCAAGGACCTGGAGCCGTTTATTGGGCATAGTGGGCGTGTGTCTGAGGTCCTTAACCGTAAGCGTCCACTCACGCTAGAGATGATTCGGAAACTGTGGGAGGGATTACATATTCCGCTAGAGAGCTTGATACAGAGTAGTCATAACGGCCATACCCGAGTTTGATAGTACCAATAGCTGGTAGCGAGTAGCGACTCGTCACTAGTATAGATGTAGGGTGCGTCAAACGAAGTGGATTTATGCCCTTTGGGTACGCACCAACGATTTACTCCGCACCATCCAGCCCCGCGAAGCGCCGGGTCTCTGCCACGGCCCAATCACTCGGATAAAGGCCCTGTGCAATCAATCGACGCAGAGATGAATATGGCCAATTCACTGGGGCTTGGCATAGGCCGTGTTTGACCGGGTTGTAATGGATGTAATCACAATGCAGATGATAATCCGCTTCGTCTTTTATCAGGTGTTCCCAGAAACGTCGCTGCCATAAGCTGGCTTCACCACGCTTGAGCCGACTCAGATCATTTTGGGCTGCAAAGTCTTGCTTGGACAGCTGCCGCGACACGTAGTGTTTTATCAAACGCCAACGTGTGGCGAAGTCCGCATCACCCTCGGGCAGGGTCCAGATACAGTGCAAGTGTTCGGGGAGCAACACCCATGCATCAATCTCAAAAGGACGTCGACAACGAACGTGCTCGATAGCCTTGCGCAAGGCATTTCGTGCGGGTTCTTCGATAAGCCATGGTTTACGGTGTTGTGTGACCAGCGTGAAGAAGAAGGTCCCACCTGGAATCCAGGCACGACGATATTGCGGCATGTGCATTCCCTCCATGGAATGATTTGTTTTGGGATATATAACACATCTCCGGTGCGTACCCAAAGGGCATAAATCCACTGCGCTTGACGCACCCTACAATGAGTATCTAGTAGCGAGTTGCGGGTAAAATATCTATTCAGCAACCGTTTGTAAAATTCGCGTTATATTTTTTACTAGCTACACGCCACTAGCTACCTGCAACCAAAATAAAAAAGGCCCAAAAGGGCCCTTTTTATTTTTGGCTGGGGGACTAGGATTCGAACCTAGATTAGAGGAGTCAGAGTCCTCTGTCCTGCCGTTAGACGATCCCCCAAGAAATCAGTAGCGAGTGGCGGGTTGCTAGGAGGGACTCTCGTCTTTGCTTGTGTAGTGTCTGATGAGACCGTGAAGCATTTTTGAAAGCGCCTTAGCTTCCTCTTCAAGTTCCTTGCCTGTGACTGCGTCAATAAACCCGGCCTTCCTGCCTATCAGAAGCTGCGTCCACAGCTCACCACATGAGCCTTTCGCGATACGCAGATACTGCACACAACTCTTTGAAGAATCGCGCTCGTATCCTTCGGCAATATTCGATGGTATCGATAATGCGGCGCGGGTGACCTGATCGCGGTACCCGTATTCCCTGCACTTGGCCAGGGTCTGATAGAGCGCAACCGAAAGGCGGCAGGCCTTTTTCCATACATCCAGATTTTCCAGCGCATCCATGCGCATTCTCCTGGGTTCGTTCTAGCTACCCGCTACTCGCGGCCAGCTACCCTCGAAACGCGATTAGCGTTTCGAGAACTGCGGCGCGCGACGGGCCTTGTGCAGGCCAACCTTCTTACGTTCTACCTCACGGGCGTCGCGGGTGACGAAACCGGCCTTGCGCAAGATGGGGCGCAGGGTCTCGTCGTATTCGATCAGGGCGCGGGTAATGCCGTGACGGATGGCGCCGGACTGCCCGGTGTTACCGCCGCCCTCAACGAAGACCTTGATATCAAAGGTATCTTCCTTGTTGGTGGCCTGCAGGGGCTGACGCACAATCATGCGCGCAGTCTGACGACCAAAATATTCGTCCAGCGGCTTGCCATTAACGGTGATGCCACCCTTGCCAGGACGCAGATAAACGCGTGCGCTGGAGCTCTTGCGGCGACCGGTGCTGTAGTATTGTTGCTGTGCCATATCTTACGTTACCTATATATATAAGGTTTAGAGTTCAAGCGGCTTGGGCTGTTGGGCACTGTGCTGGTGTTCGCCACCGGCATAGACCTTGAGCTTGCTGAACATGGCGCGACCGAGGGGATTCTTCGGCATCATGCCCTTAACAGCAATCTCGATAATACGTTCGGGGTGTTGCTGACGCTGCTTTTCTACCGTGATGGATTTCATCCCGCCAATGTAGCCCGTGTGGTGGTAA
>JAHEDA010000284.1 GCA_024641445.1 Gammaproteobacteria bacterium | reverse complement strand
CCCTCTCCCTCCGGGAGAGGGTTGGGGTGAGGGGATCTTTGCGACCTTGGTGTCCTCTGTGGCTAAAATTCATGAACGCGTGGTGCTGTGAACGTGTGGTTGGATTATTTTCGGGCAACGGGTTTTTCCTTGAGCCTGGCCAGGCTCTTCTCCGTCACGATTAACAGGACCTCGTCCTTCTCTTTCAGTTCGTCACCATTCTTGGGCAGGATGAGTTTGTCATCGCGGTAGATACACATCACGCGGCAATCATCGGGCAGTGCCAGGTTATCGAGCGAACCGACGGTGTCGGCCCCGATAACAAAGGAGAAGATGCGCGCCTCATCGCGGATCAGGGTCGACAGCTCCAGCGGGTCCTGGCCCTCGGCCATATCAGAGAGGAACCGACTGATGGTTCGGTCCGGGATGATGGTGTCGTGCAGACCCAATTCCATACAGACGTGTTCCAGCTCGGGGTCGTCGATGCGAGTAATGATGCGTTGAAAGCCGAGCGAGCGGCCGACCAGGCTGGCGAGGATGTTGGTCTTGTCTTCATCGGTTAGACAAAACAGCAGGTGCGTCTCAGTGGGGTTCGCCTCTTTCAGGATCGCCGGTTTACTGCCATCGCCGTGGATGAAGCCACAATCCAGGCCCTCGCTCAGCGCCGTGATCTTGTCTTTGTTGCTCTCGATAATGATCACCTCATGGTGGTGACGCAACAACTGGTGCGCCGTCATCACCGCGAGTGAACTTGCACCGATAAAAACTATACGCATGCTTACTCCGCTCGTTTACCAATCCAGGAGGGGGGGTAGAGTACTACCAGCAGGGCAATGACTTCCAATCGACCCAGCCACATATCCACGCACAAGATAGTCTTGAGCAGTGGCTCCAGCTCAGGCCGGGTGACCCCCACGCTCAGGCCGACGGTACCGAGCGCCGAGCTGACCTCGAACAACGCGTCCATGCTGGGGTAGCCATAGAAGAGAAATACCAGCCAGGAGATGACTAGCATGGCAATGTATAAAAGAATCAGGAACAGCGCCCGCAGCATCTCATCATTTTCCAGTATTCGATCCCCCAGGCGTGGTTGACTGATGGCGTGTGTCGGCATCGCAGTGCGGCGCAGCAAAAACTGAAACAGGCGCAATGCGATCAATAGTCGGAATATCTTGAAACCACCGGCGGTGGAACCGAGGCTACCACCGATTAGCATGCTGACGATGATGGCCAGTTTGAGTGGGTCGCCCAGAGGTTGTAGTGGCAGGCTGGCAAAACCGGTGGTCGACTGGGCGGAGAGTCCGAGTAGCATGCCGTGGCCGATGGCCGCGGTGGGTGAGAGCTGGGTTGACAGCGCCAGCAGCAGACTGAAGAGGGCGCCAAAGCCCAGGCTCAGCAGTAAAAATGTGGGCACCTCTTCATCGCGCCACAACAGTGATACCCCGTTGTGGCGGATATTGAAATAGAGGATCAGGGGCAGTGCGCCGAGTAGGCCCAGCGACATCACCGCGAAGCGTTCGCCCCAGTGCCCGAGCCCGGCCAGGCTGGTGTCATAGGGTGAAAAACCGCCGGTGGAGATGGCGGCGAGGGCGTGGGTGAGGGCAACGAAGCCATCGCCAATATAGAGCCAGAGGGCAAGGATGCCGATGAGGGTGAGCGTGACATAGACCAATAAGGTGCGGCGGGCGTGCAGGCGGGCATTGCCTTCAAGGCTCTCTCCCGCCGTCGTCTCTACCAGGCGGCGCAGTGAGCCGTGGTTGCCGAATAGTAGTGCGACAGATAAGACAATGATACCGAGGCCGCCATACCACTGCATCCAGGCACGGGCAAACAGGAAGGTATGCGGCATATCGCGAAGCTGCGTCACCGTGCTAAGCCCGGTCGTGGTCACGGCAGAAACGGCCTCAAACAACGCGTCCATGAAACTTAGGCCGCTCCCCATCATTGGGTACGTCATGATCAGCGGTGTGAGCAGAAAGGCCAGGGCGGCAATGGCCAGCGCCTCGTTGGTCTGGATTTGCGCTGACGCGGGCAGGCGCGCCAGTGGGGTAGCGAACAGGCCGAGAAACAAGACCACCTCGCCGTAGCGCAGACTGATATGCAGTTCATTAAAATAGAACGATACGGCCAGGGGCACGAGGGCGAGCAGTAGGAGCATCAGGCCCAGTTGACCGAGAAAACGCCCCACGACACGGGGACGGATGGCATATCGCAGGGTGTCACTACCTGTTGTCATACTGCGCAGTCTACCTGGGGTGAAGAGACGAGATAAATGATCACCGTTTCCGGCCGGATTATCATGCACTGTATTTTCATAAAATGGTATGGTGAAGGTGGAGTAACGAAGGCGCTGGCGCGACTGGCGTTCTCATGTGTTATCAACATTTACCAACTTCTCGCAACGCAACCAAGGCAGGTATTTCATGGCGGTGATAACGCATCTCGTCCTCGATGTCCTCAAACCCCATCAACCCAATGCACTGGAGTTTACCAACGCGATTGCTAACCGCTTTCCCCGCCTACGGGTGAATCTGGTGGTGCAGGAGGTTGATGAAAAGACCGAGAGCACCTTCCTCACAATAGGCGGTGACGACATTAATTACGATGACATCGTGCAGTTAATCAGTGAGATGGGGGCATCCGTACACAGTATCGATGAGGTTGAGGTGGTGGGGGATGAGGTCATCACTACGGTAGGTTGAGTGTATGGTATCCAAAATGTTTGCGCGGCTTCAGTTTTTGCTCCAACTTGTGCGGGCGCAGCATATTGCACGGCGCTACTTCGTCACGAATGGTTTCGACGGCGTCCTTGCCATGTTGGGTCTGATGACAGGATTTTATGTCAGCGATGAGATTCAACGTGCCACCATGATCAGTGCGAGTGTGGGTACCGCCGTGGCCTTGTTTATGAGTGGCCTCAGCAGTGCCTATATTAGTGAGACGGCGGAACGCCAGCATGAGTTGAAGGAGCTGGAACACTCCATGATGACATCATTGGATAACACCGCTCATGCTGATTCGGCCCGGGTAACCCCCATCCTGATTGCCCTGGTCAATGGTCTGTCGCCCTTGATCTTTGCGCTATTGATTATTCTGCCACTGTGGTTGCCTGCACACCTGTTGCCTGGCCGGCTATCACCGATAGTCCTTGCGGTGTGTGTCGCGTTGCTTCTCACCTTCCTCCTCGGTGTCTTCCTGGGGCAGTTGAGTGGTCGCTTCTGGTTGTGGGCAGGGTTGCGCTCTCTTGTCGTGGCCGTGATCACCTCGGTGCTTATTCTACTCCTGCATATCTAAATGATTAATTCATGATATCGACTCAAACAGATGATGCCTGGCACGTCGCAACGCCTGCGTCACTTTTAACATTGCTTGCAACCGATCCCCGCCATGGATTAAGTGACTCCGAGGTGGCTCGGAGACAGTTGCACTACGGTCCCAATGAACTGCATGCACACAAGCCCCGCTCACCTCTACGCATGTTGCGGGACCAATTTCGTGATTTCATGACCCTGGTCCTGTTAGCCGCTGCCGTAATCTCTGGTCTCATTGGTGAGCCGGTGGACACCATCGCGATCCTGGTGATTGTCATACTCAACGCCGTGATCGGTACGGTGCAGGAGTTTCGTGCCGAGCGTGCCATGGCGGCTCTTAAGGCCATGGCCGCGCAGACGGCGCAGGTAGTTCGAAACGGTGGGGTGATCACTGTTCTGGCAGGT
>JAHEDA010000283.1 GCA_024641445.1 Gammaproteobacteria bacterium | reverse complement strand
TCAATACTCTTGTATATCGTAATGAATGCCAATGCAGCGATTCCACAGATTCCACCCAAAACTGTCGAGGCAGCGATATCCATCGCACTCAGGGATATGACCCCTGGAAACCGGAACAACGGTTGCGAGCCTGCAATTGCGATCAAGGTCATGTAGGATGTGACAGCGGCCACTAGGGACGGGACGAGAGCATCATGAGCTAGGTCGTCCTTGAAGGGAGCTTCTAAGGCGAATATGATTCCGGTCAAAGGGGCCTTGAAAATAGCGCCGATGCCGGCAGCAGCGCCAGCCAGAACGAGTATCCTTCTATCCTCGTCAGTCAGCCGAAAGCGTTTCAACTTGCTCCATATCCACGATCCCACAATTCCACCCGCATACACCGAGGGTCCCTCCTGTCCAGCGCTGCCACCGAGGCCTATCGTGACGACGGCAGCAAGCATCTTCTGAGGAAATGATCGGATGTCCATTCTCTCGTCTGGGTTGTTGTAGATGCCGATGACTTCATCAGTTCCGGATCCAATGGGAACGGGTGATCTGGAGAGCATTAATCCGCTGAACACCAAGGCGACTATCAAAGCTGGAATGATGATGATTATGTTGCGTGAGAACTCAGCTGAAAAATAAGTCC
This sequence comes from Gammaproteobacteria bacterium, assembly GCA_024641445.1. GTDB lineage: Bacteria > Pseudomonadota > Gammaproteobacteria > UBA6429 > Thiohalophilaceae > JAHEDA01. Next base: position 3,082 of record JAHEDA010000283.1, on the reverse strand, counting down.
ACAACTCGAGATTTGTAGCGTAATCGAAAAGTGCGACCACAATTCCGGTCATGAGACCAAGCACAGTCGACAAAAGTCCCCACTTCTCGATATAGCGAAAGAACGACTCGCGGGTTCGGAGCTTAGGTGTTCTTACGTATTTTGTGAACTTCAACCTCTAGTTTCGCCATCCCGCGATTCACTTCTGACAACGCAAGCTGCGTGGGCTAAGAATTTTGCCTATGCGAGAAATCTTTTTCTCTGTAGAAGAGGAGTTCTGAGACCTTTAGCTTGCGCTTCTCTTGCGTTTGGCTGTTGGGACCGATTTGCGGACAGCGATATGGCGCGGTGAAAGGATCTCCACATGAGCCTCGGTGAATTGTTCGAGGACGTTTGTCATTAGTGCAGAATATATTGTCGTCAACTGGTTTGGTTTATCGGTATAGGCATTAATCTCGTAGGCAACATAGTTATTCTTCAAGTCGCGGATCAAGACAAACGGAGGGGGTTAGAATTGACTCCCTCAGTAACACCTGCAGAATCGAGCAGCAGTTTCTCGACTAGTCGGTGCAGGACATCATAGCCTATGGTCACCTCATAATGCACGATAAGCTTAGGCATTGCCGAGTAGTTCACGATTTTGTTTGCGCTCAGAAAGGAGGAAATTGATTGGGGGATGACTTGCTCCAAGCCGAATGTAACGGAGGCTTCTGTAATGACGAATACAGCAGCCACTGCCCAGATCAGTCCGCGAAGCAGCGATCCAACAAAGCCAACGAGGCTGGAGGACCAGCGCAATGCAGGTCTATTTACGACTCGGACAACAAGCCTTGCACCGAGCTTTGCAAGTCCTATCGTTATCAACACGTAGGCTGTTAGAAGGACATATGCCTCAATAGAAACGAGGAGCGACGCCGCAGGCAAGCACTCTTGTGGGTATACCTACAGTTTTCACTGAAAAGTCTTTTAACATCATGGCAACGGAATCCGATAAGTCAGCTAGCGGGGCACACGGAGTACAGGTGTGTCAGGATCAAGTTCTGCACAGCACATCTTGAGGTGAAGAATAGTTTGGCGAGCGCCACGCTGGTCTTCTTGCTGGCTACCGTAATCATAATGATCGGTGCCGCGAGTAACTATCTCTTTAGAAGGACCGGCGTCCCAGACATGCTTTTTCTTGTCCTTCTTGGCTTGATCTTCGGTCCAGTTCTGGGAGTACTGAAAGCCGAGGATATCGAATCGCTGGCGCCGTTTCTATCCGTCCTCGCGTTAGTAATAATACTCTTTGATGGCGGACTTGGCCTGAATATTCGGAGGGTTTTTGCTCAGGCTCCCCGAGCAATCGTCTTGGCAGTCCTCGGCTTTGCCATGAGCGCTGCGGCCGTCGCGATTTTCACCAAGTACATGCTAGGCTGGCATCTATTCCAAGGCGCTCTGTTGGGCTGCATGATTGGAGGCAGTAGCTCTATTGTGGTCATCGCCCTCATCCAAAGGCTGGGGTTGACAGATAAGTGCAAAACAACACTCATACTCGAATCAAGCATTACTGATGTCCTCTCAATTGTCGCAGCAATCGCACTAATGGGAATAATGACTACTGGATTGCCCCCGGTCGAAGCACTTGCCCAACACCTGACCTCAAACTTCACTACTGGAATTGCGCTGGGAGCATTAACCGGTTTGCTGTGGCTAGGTCTGTTACCTAGATTGGGTCACGAGCCCTATCGGTACATGCTGACGTTAGCCGCCATTTTCCTCACTTATTTCGTTTCTGAGACACTTGGGGGCAGTGGAGCGATCTCGGCGTTGGTTTTTGGAATGATTCTTGCCAATTCCGAGGGCATATTTCAGTTAATCAGAAAGATTCCAAGCGAAGTCATGGACGATTCGTTCAAGACTCTCGAAGCGGAAATAGTGTTCCTAATCAAGGCGTTCTTCTTCGTCTATCTTGGTCTCATTGTGGCGTTTCCGACAGTCAACTACATCCTGCTGACTCTGGCCGTGTCAGTACTGCTCCTTGGTGTGAGATGGGTAGCAGTGTTAGCAACTACCGTTGGAAGCGAGTTGTCCAGAGAAAAAGGTGGCATGACAGTAATATACGGGCGTGGTCTTGCCGCAGCCATATTATCCGTGCTGCCAGCGCAGTACGGTATCCCCAACGCCAGTATCTACAGTACGCTCACACTGATGGTGATAGTGCTAACCGCGATCATAACATCGATGGGATCCACAGGGTTCAGACGCAATCAAGCGTCCCAAAGTCACGATAATCTCGACTGATCGATGCACCTTTCCCTGCTCTGTCGAGAATAGTCTGCGGACTAATGGAGGATTTTCGGCTTGGACAGCAATAGAGAACGGTCACCGCAGGTCGATGTGTAAGAATCAATACTGTGATTTGGCGAGCCAAGACATCAGGCTTCATCACGAGTCAGATTGCTCGTTTAAGGTTACAAGCTTATTTGTGGTGGAACACAGTTTGTGACGGTGTGTTAGTCAGGCTGACGAGTGATGACTGTCGATGGTTGACTTCTCGACTCTCCCACCGCTAACAATCGTGTTGCTCGTCATTGTCCTGTCATTTCTAGGATCCATTCTCAGTTCAAAGTTGAGAGTCTCGTACACGACTGTTATGATCGCGATCGGTTTTCTGTTGTCTCTACTTAGAATTGCGGGTGGGCTTAGCGCTATCCCTCTTGACACAACCATAATTCTCGGTCTAGTTGTGCCGCCTCTGATTTTTGAGGCGGCTATGCGGACTCGTTATGAGGTTTTCAGGACCATCAGGAAAACAGTTCTGTCTTTGGCCATATTTGGCGTAATAATTTCCGCGCTGGCGAGTGGCATAGTCCTGAACGTTGCTCTGAGATTGCCTCTAGCAGTGGCTCTGACCTTCGGTGTAATAGTCTCACCCACCGACCCCGTTTCAGTGGTCAACGTTTTGAAGCGCACAAGAGCGCCAAAGAGACTAACCGCAATTCTGGAGACTGAGGCGTATTTCAATGATGCAACAGCAGTCATCCTGTACCCTGTCGCTGTGTCACTCAGCTTCAGCCCGTTGGAGAGTGCAACTCTTTTTGCCTATACTATTGGAGGCGGTGTG
>JAHEDA010000282.1 GCA_024641445.1 Gammaproteobacteria bacterium | reverse complement strand
GCCGTGAATAGCGACCCCGACAACACCCGCATTCGCACCCAGTTGGCGGAGATCCTCATCAACGAAAATCAGACTAGCGAGGCCAGTGCCATCCTCAACGCACTCCCCTTCGATGTGCAGCAGGACGGACACGTTGCCGCTTTGATGGCGCGCGTCGAGTTCGCCGACACCGCCGCCAATGCCCCTGACCTCGATACTCTAAAACAGAAGATTAACCAGGACCCCAAAGACAGCGACTCGCGCTATCTGCTTGCAACGCTCCTGGTCGGCAAGGGAGAGCATCAGGCCGCGCTGGATCAATTTCTGGAATTGATCCGTCGTGATCGTAGTTTTAAAGACGATGCAGGTCGTAAGGGAATGTTAAAGGTATTTGAGATGCTCGGCCCCAACCATGCGTTGGTGGGGGCGTATCGCAAGAAGATGATGGCGGTGTTGTACTAAGTAACATACCCCTCCCAGTCAGGGAGGGGTCAATTCATTCCACTGTAATCAGTTTGCCTTTTGAGAAGCGTGCCGTTCAAGCATCTCCAGTAACTTCTTTGGCGGGACATAACCCGGTAACACCTGACCATCCGGGAAGATGAGTGTCGGTGTGCCCGAGACACCCAACATCTGCCCCAACTGATATTGCTGCGCCACTGGATTGGGGCAGTCCTTCTCCGGCAGTGACTTACCCGCCTTGGCATCGGTGATCGCCTGCTTGCGGTCCGCCGAACACCACACCGTGACGGCCTTCTTGTAGGAATCAGAACCGATCCCGGCACGTGGGAAGGACAGGTAACGAATCTTGATGCCCAGGTCGTTGTATTGCTTGATCTCGCTGTGCAGCTTGCGGCAGTAGCCACAATCAATATCCGTAAAGGCACTTACAGTGTATTTCACATCCTTGGGGGCAAAGACAATCATCTGCGACTCATCCAGACTATTGAGGATGGTCCTACGCGCCTTGCCGCGCTGCTGCTCGGAGATATTCACATCTTTTTCAAGGTCCAGGATGTCGCCATTAAAGGCATAACGCGCATCACCACTCAAATAAAAGATACGCGGTGGGACCATCACCTCATATAATCCGGCGATGGGTGTCCTGTTGATACTGGTGGGGATCGCACCCTTCATCTCTTTGGCAACCACAACCTTGATACGTGCTATATCCTCTTTTTCACCCGCGACTACCGACGTTACAGCGAATACACTTATCAACATACCTACCGTTACAAACTGCTTCATGGCTTACCACCTGATTATAAAAAATAATTATTTACTCTCATTTCGAGAGACACACCTTGAAATAGTTCCCTCACCCTCGGGGGTGATGCCGGGCATGCATCTCCTGCAAACGCGCCTTGGCCACATGGGTATAGATCTGGGTCGTGGACAGATCGCTATGCCCCAGTAACATTTGTACAACTCGCAGGTCCGCACCATGATTCAACAGGTGTGTTGCAAAGGCATGTCTAAGCGTGTGCGGTGATAGCGGTTTATCAATACCCGCAAGCATCGCATAGCGCTTGATGTTATGCCAGAAGGCCTGGCGTGTCATGCGTTGACCGCGAGTCGTGGGAAAGACATCATCACTCACTTGCCCATCAAGAATGTGTGGTCGTGCCTGCTGTATATATTTTTCGACCCATCCGAGTGCCACCTCACCGACCGGGACGAGCCGTTCCTTACTCCCCTTCCCCATGATACGCAGGACACCCTGACGGGTATTTAATTGCAACAAGGTCAATTGTACTAATTCGGAGACACGCAGACCACTGGCATACAAAATCTCCAGCATGGCGCGATCACGCAGACCCAGATCGGTATCAATGTCAGGGGCATTCAGGAGCGCCTCCACATCCCGCTCGGCCAGCGTCTTGGGTAGAGGGCGTCCCAACTTAGGTGACTCGATCAGTGTCGTGGGGTCATCCTTGATACGGTTCTCACGACCAAGATAGCGATAAAATCTACGCAGGCTGGAGAGCAGGCGCGCAGTGGTACGGGGACTCGAGCTAGTCTGATGCCGCACGGCCAGATACTCCTGAATCTCGACACGGGATGCCTGGGTCAGTGCGAGTTTCTGTTTCAATAAAAATTGTCTGAACCCGTCCAGATCTGTGCGATAGGCGCTGAGGGTATTTTCACTCAAGGCCTCTTCCATCCACATGGCGTCAATAAATTGTTCGATAAGTGGATCAGACGGATGCATACACCGCACTCACAGCTTCACGCCTTCATGGCGCAGCAAGTAGGATTTTGTCTCGATCTCCTGCCCCCCCGTTTTACCCGAGTAACCGCCCAGGCCAGAGGCCGCCACTACCCGATGACAAGGAACAATAATGGGGATGGGATTGGCACGACAGGCGTTGCCCACTGCACGCGCACTGCTCTTTAACTGTCGTGCGATCGCGCCATAGGTACGGACCTCACCGACGGGGATCTGCTGTAAGGCCCACCACACACGTCGTTGAAAGGGTGTACCGATAAGATGTAGCGGGATATCAAAATTTGTTTGCGCACTTACAAAATACTGCTGCAAGACCTCTTTGCACTCTTGTAAAACGCTCGTGGTAACAGGTGTCTTCACGCGCGTTTGTTTCACCCGCAGGTCAATCGCCGTTATGCCTTTGGCATCGGCGTAGATGGCGATCCGCCCAAGAGGTGAGTCGATAAGAGTCACTGCATCATTCTGACTATTCAGGATCATTCTCGCCCTGCTGCAAGGACTGAAGTTGCTTGAGAATTACGGCGCGTCGTCCAGGCTCGGTGGTAATGGCCAATAACTGGCTAAACAATTTCTGTGCGTCGAGTTTAAGCCCCGCCTTGGCAAGGGCCTCCGCGGCCTGATAGCGAGCGGTCTGCCCCCAGATATCCAGCCCATCGCTCTTATCATAGTAAGCCGATTGCAGATACATCCGCGCCGCCTGACTATACTCTTCTTGCGCCTTATATGACTCGGCCACCCAGTAGTCGATCTCACGCCGACGCTTAGCGTCAGTATTTCGCTCACTTATCATCGGTAATAACGCTAGCGCGTGGGCATTCTCATCGGCGTTTTGCAGGTCAAAGATGACCTGGAGGGTCTTATCCGCATCCCCATCCGAGAGCTTTTTTATAGGTGTTAACATTTTTTGCAGCACTATCGCCCCCTCAGCGGCCTTCTTGCCAAGGATAAAGATACGCGCACGCCGTAGGTTCCACATAAAATTATCACTACCCTCGGGCGGCATCGCGACAGTGGCCATCAAACGTGATGCGCTCTCCAGATCAGATTGAGCAATCAAGATATCCACCAGGGCGTAACGCACCGTCAACGGTATTTGCACAAGTCGGCTAAATTGATGCGAAGACAAAAAGAGCTGCCGTAAAAGCTGCCGCCCGGGCGGCTGTGACTTGAGCGAATCGACAAAATTCTGGGCCGCAAGGCGGCGATACCCGGCATCCTGCCCGCGCAGCATCAACAAGGCCAGGAAGGCCCGCGCCTTGACCGGGGTTTTCTCCATCAGAGTTGTTGCGGCATCTAACCACTTTTTATCCTGGCCTATAAGAAGCTGTGATTGATTGCCGATAAACAAAGCGTAATCAATGTAGGCATTCCACAAGGCATCTACGTCATATTGCATTAAGCCGGTCGTTTTCCCTGCTGCACGTTCGGAGCTAAAGACCTGTTCCAGGGCATGAGCACTTGATGCCCGGTCACCACTCCGTTGCGCGGCCTCGGCGACCACTGAC
>JAHEDA010000042.1 GCA_024641445.1 Gammaproteobacteria bacterium | reverse complement strand
CCTCCTCTATTGCCGCTTCGGGAACGGTATATTGTTCGTAGCTTTCCTTATCCATGAAGGTCGCCCCCTCATTATCTCGAAACAACAGTTGCACGGGGCGTCGCTCGAAGTTGACCTCGATAACGATGTCGTCCCCCTTAAATGCAGCCTCATATTTAAGGCGCGTCACAATGTTCTGCCCTTTCATCTTGTATAAAGTATTACCGCTACGAGAGGCCGCCGTCTGTACACTGACCTGCTTGACCAGTATGTTTTGCCCCTCCATTTGGATGGCCATACCCTTTTTTAACTCATTTGCCTTCATCGGTTCCTCCTCTTGCAGGTCGTGGGGAAATTTGCAACGCCGAATCTTAGAGAGAAATCCCTGTCGGCGCCATCATCCTACGGGGTAAAATACTCGGCTGTCATCATCGGCCTACCTCATGACTCAACACACCTTCTTTGCCAATGCCGCCCGGAATATCGAGAGCCTATTAGCCGATGAGTTAAAAGGACTAGGTCTCAACGGGGTACGTGAAACTCGTGGCGGGGTGCACTTTAGCGGACCCATCAGGGAGGCTTACCGTGTATGCCTATGGTCTCGGGTCGCCAACCGCGTTTTTCTACCCCTGGCGTCTTTTATGGCCGATAGCGCCGAGGCCCTTTATGCCGGGGTCCAGGGTATCAACTGGTCAGAACATTTAGATTGCAGCGCGACCTTTGCCGTGGACTGCCATGTCTCAAACTCTGCCATCACCCACAATCACTTTGCCGCACTCAAGGTAAAGGATGCCATTGTTGATCAATTCCGTGACCAGACCGGAGAACGCCCATCGATTGATACCGATCGGCCCAATCTGCGTATCAATGTGCATCTCTACAAGGACGAGGCCACGATTAGCCTCGATCTGTCAGGGGAATCACTTCATCGCCGAGGCTATCGCACAGAGGGGGCTGCGGCCCCTTTAAAGGAGACATTGGCCGCAACCCTGTTACTTCGGGCGGGCTGGCCCGAGATTGCGAGTCAAGGCGGTGGACTGGTTGATCCTATGTGCGGTTCAGGTACCTTACCGATTGAAGCCGCCCTCATCGCGGGCGACATCGCCCCGGGCTTATTAAGGACATACTGGGGCTTTACGGGCTGGCGTCAACACAACCCGGAGCTTTGGGACACCCTTGAGAGTGAGGCGAAAGAGCGACGAGCTACAGGCCTGGCATGTATCCCTGCCATTCGGGGCTATGACCACCACCCAGCTGCAATTCGCAGTGCCCTCGCCAACCTGGAGCGTGCGGGTTTGCAGGGGCAGGTCCATTTCGAGAAGCGCGCCATCGATGATCTGCCTGCCTGTCGTGAGGGGGAAACCGGATTGGTCATTGTCAATCCACCATATGGTGAACGTTTGGGTGAAGACTCTGAGTTACCGGCACTCTATGCCCAGCTCGGCGCCACCCTAAAATCGACATTTCAGGGCTGGCGTGCCGCCATCTTCACCGGCAATCCCCCACTGGCACAACACCTGGGTCTACGGGTGAGTCGCAAACACACCCTCTTCAATGGGCCAATTGAGTGCAAGCTATTGCACATTGATGTGCAACCCGAAAGTTTTTCATCCACCCAACACGCCCCACGTGCGCTCCCCGTTGAGGCCCGTTCCGATGGGGCTGGCATGCTCGCCAACCGATTGAAGAAGAATCTCAAACACCTTGGACGGTGGGCCCGCCAACAGGGCATTTCATGTTATCGACTCTACGATGCCGATATGCCTGAGTATTCCTTGGCCATCGACCTCTATCAAGCGGATCGTATCTGGGCCCATGTACAGGAATACGAGGCCCCCAAATCCATTGATAGCGAGAAGGCACGTTTTCGTCTACGAGAGGCCCTCGGCGTCATCAAGGAAGTCCTGGCATTACAGGATGATCAACTCTTCTATAAGGTACGCAAGCGACAGAAGGGTTCTGCCCAATATGAAAAACTCGCCACCCAACAACACTTCCACGAGATTCAGGAAAATGGTCTGAAGTTTTGGGTCAATTTTGAAGATTACCTAGATACAGGACTGTTTCTCGACCACCGCCTGACCCGGCAGTTAGTGGGGCAACAGGCTCAGGGACGCGATTTTCTCAATCTCTTTGCCTACACCGGGACTGCAACGGCCTATGCTGCCCGCGGTGGTGCGCTCACCACCACGACCGTCGATATGTCAAACACCTATCTGGCGTGGGCAGAACGAAATATGGAATTGAATGGTCTAGGTAACTCGAGAAATCAGTTCATTCAGGCGGACTGTCTGCAATGGCTGAGACAGGCCAGCCGAGAGCGCACACGCTATGGCCTGATCTTTTTAGACCCTCCAAGTTTTTCGACCTCGAAACGCATGCAGGATACCTTTGATGTGCAGCGCGATCACGTAGCATTGCTACACGACGTGTTGCGGCTGCTCACCGCCGAGGGAGAGTTAATCTTCTCGACCAATCTGCGTAAATTTCGAATCGACACAGAATCACTCTCTGGTTTTGAGGTCGAAGACATAACAGCCAAGACTATACCCAAAGATTTTGCAAGCAATCCGAAGATTCATCAGTGCTTTATTCTAAAGGCAGGCTGAGTGTAGAGATTACTTACCACGCCACTTGACCTGATACAGGTCGTGTCGTCGATCCTTCATGTTTTGGACCGTCCCATTATTGCGCGCCAACATCAGACTGTCGGGGCGCAAGTCAGCGATGGCAACGGTCTCTACATTGGGGGTTGTATCAGCCGCTATACCATCACGCGCGAAGGGAAAATCACACGGTGTAAGGATACAACTCTGTGCGTATTGAATATCCATATTTGCTACATTCGGTAGATTGCCAACGTTCCCTGACATAACCACATAGAACTGGTTCTCTACCGCGCGCGCCTGACAACAGTAGCGCACACGCAGATAGCTCTGTCGCTCATCTGTGCAGAATGGTACGAACAGGATCTGCACACCTTGGTCAGCGAGGTGACGACCCAGCTCGGGAAATTCGGAGTCATAACAGATCAAGACACCAATCGGCCCACAATCGGTCTCAATAGCATTGAGTACGCTGCCTCCTTCAATATTCCACCAATAAACCTCGTTGGGGGTCGGGTGTATCTTAGGTTGCTCGTGTATGCGCCCATCGCGCAGGAATACGTAACAGATATTCTCTACACGGCCATTTTCCATACGAGTTGGGTGCGAACCACCAATGATATTGATATTGTGTCGCAATGCCATATCGCGCAGCGCCTCTTTAAGGAGCGGAGTGTATTTCGTCAACGCCTCAATGGCCTCGGCGGGCTTATGCTCCTGATCTTCGATTGAGAGCAGCTGTAGTGTAAATAATTCGGGAAAAACTACAAAATCACCCTTATAATCCGCCACGACAGTGACAAAATACTTAACGATCTCAATAAATTCATCAAACGATTTGACGCGACGCTGCATGTATTGAACCGTACCGATACGTACGGTATCAGGAAGGCGTCCGCCATATTTCTTCGCGGTACCTGCTTCAGCTGTCCCCGCAACTTTTGGGTTACGCCATATAAGATGCATGCCATACCCCAAAGACTCTCTGTCAGTCTCGAGGTAGTTTTTAATGATTCCAATCAACTCAAAACCATTGTGTAATTGGAATGAGAGGACAGGATCCCGCAGGCGTTTTGACTTAATCTGCTCAACGTACTCCTCTACACTCTTGAAACGATTTATCCGCTTTGCAAGCGTTGGTAAACGTCCACCAAAAACAATACCCTTCAGCCCAAGTGATTGGCACAATTTTTTGCGCTCGTTGTACAGGCGCTGCCCCAATCGATACCCTCTAAAATCCGGGTCGACACATACCTCCAACCCATACAGCCAATCACCATCCGGGTCGTGTCGAGAGGCATAGCCGTTGCCAGTGATCTCCACCCAGGTATGTGCCTTGAGGGCATGTCTTTCAGCAATGCGAAAGGTACTGCAAAATCCGACAACCTTTTCATCTACTAACACTACAAATTGACCGGCAGGAAAATTATTAATCTGCCCCGTCAGCGCCCCTTCGTTATGTCCTTGCATCCCTGTATTCGCGTAGACACGCGAGGTGAGGCCAGCGATGGCCGATACATCCTTTATCGTGGCATTTCGTACGGTGAGCCTGCTCTTGGGGTTATTGAGTGTTGCAGATGATTTATTTGGCATGCATCTATTCCATGTATACAGTTAGCATCTATTGTATAAAAATACATCTCTAATGACAAACCGGATTGTAAATTTGAATTTACACACTAATATCCATGCAATAGCTGAAATCTTTGACATAAGAGCCACAATATGATCGAATTACTTTATCCATTACGATTTAACCCACTATTTGTCTTATTCATTACATGGTTCTTCGTTGCCCCGGTACTCTTTAATTTTGGTTTCGCCATCCTGGGTGCAGCTGGACTGGGGATATCTGTCTTGTCATTTTCAAAATATGCCTTCGCAATACTCGACCATAGTCTACATGGCAGGCCAGGAACGCCAGAGGTCGGCCCCGAGATCATGACGCCATTGAGCGACCTACGTCACATAAAACTACTGACGGCATGTGGGATATATTTTGGTATTGGTGTGTTGATTTATGAGAACGTTAATTATTCGATGGGTCTGCTCTGGGATAGTCTTATCCTGATTACATTGCCCGCGATGATCGGCATACTGGGAATTGAACATGGGCTTTTTTCGAGCCTCAACCCATTCAAAATACTCAAAACGATTCAGCGTATGGAAATGACCTATGCGGCACTAACCCTGTTGATTTTGAGTCAAATATCATTAGTTCACTTTTTAGCCAAGAACACCACCATTGCCAGCCTGCTTGCATTCACTGCACTGTATTCTATACAGCTTACCTTTCGTTTAGTTGGCCTGAGTTTTTATAAGCATCGCGATGAATTAGGCATGGTTGCTGATTTCACACCAGAGCATAACCTTGCGGATCAGGAGAAGGCAAGATTGGAACTCTATAATACGGTACTTCAACGCGCCTACTCACGCAGAGAGCTCGACGGGTATAAGCTGCTTATCGACTTCATCGACAAGACCCCTGAGCCAATCCTTGCCTTTGCGTGGTTTTTTGATCACACCTTGCCATGGGAAAAAACACACTTGCCGCAACATCTTGCAAAGACTTACATCGAACGTCTAATAACCATGCAGCGACTCCCCGTAGCGTTACATGTGTGCATTACGGCAATGGGAAAATGGCCTGACTTCAAACCTGAAAGTGCCTATCAGGTTATGCAGCTCTGCAAGCTTGCTATCGAACAAAACGATTATCAATCCACACGGAAGTTACTTGTAAGCTTCCACACTGCTTTCCCTGAGTCAGAATATATTGGTCAGGCCTATACTTTGCTCATTCAGGTTGCACTACATCAGCAAGACATAGCTCTCGCACAGGAGACCTTTGAGTATATAAAGGGAAAAAAGAAAATTATGGAAAATTTTGGCGCTACAAAAATCGAAAAACTACAGGCACTCATTCGATCAATTCGGGCGATTGAGGTGTAACACAAACACTACATTGTCTTGGAATAGACTTGCGACAACCAAACTGGTGTCGTTGCTTCATAGACCTTGATAAAACCATGACTCAGTATCCATGCCTCGATCTGGACAGGGTTGTGAAAATAAGGTCTGAATGCAGAGCCTACCAGCCGCATCAGCAATCCGCCTATTACAACGCCAAACCGGACATACCAGCGATTCCGTGGATAGGTCAGTGCGTAGATCCGATTTGTCTTTACAAGCGAACGCCTGACGAGGGCTTCTGCATCAGGGTAACAACACACGACCTTATCAAGCATAACGAGGTCCGCCGAGAGAATTGATGCATCCATCATCAAGAAATCGCCTTGTAGATAATTCGCACGAGTATCTAGGCCACGTTGCGTAGACCAGTCTCGCGCCTCTATAATCATCTTATCAGCAAGGTCGATTCCAACGGCTGTCGACGCCCCCAGCTCCAGCAAAGTTTGATGCAAATGACCAACGCCACTACCAATTTCTAAAATGGTGGCATTTTTATAGCCAGTCTGACGCAGACCACTTAACAGCTGCTGTTGTGATTTTTCAAGACCACGCCTGATAAATCGCTTGCGGTACCGGTGGGCTACTGCTGAAAAGAGTCGATTGGCCGAGACATCATGTGGGCAACAACATGTCACTCGATGTGGCCTTGTAGTCGTTCAGAATGGGCCATGCCTCAGATACCAATTCGTATCATGATTTTTGTCACGTCATCAGATTTTAAGGGTTTGACAAGGTAACCGCCAACGCCAGCATGGAAGGCCTCCTCCAGCATTTCTGGGGTGACTTTAGCACTCATCATTACCACATCAAAACCAGGAAACCTTCGCCTAATATCAGTGAGTAACTCAACACCCTTGCCATGGGCAATATCGGTATCAAGAAAAAAGATCCCTGTCTTGTGCTTACGAATGAGTTCCTGAGCAGCCTTGATGTCCTGGGTATGTCCAAGTATTCGATAACGTCGTTGACGCAGTACTGCTGCGATAGTCTCTATATCACTGTCATCGGCAACAAACATGAGGGCCTTACGGCGCTCGGTATCAATTACCTTCCCTGTGCTGAGATCGTATTCTTTTGTGGACATGTTCTAGAGCGCCGCGGTCCGTTCAAATGATTCATTTATGCTAGAGGTATCGGTCTGAGATGGCGTAGCTTTAGCTCAATCGTCAGTTGACCTCGCCATCGACGTAATACCAATGTCCATTGTCCTTCACGAATCGACTCTTCTCATGCAGACGACTGGCCTTGCCGTTGAGTTTATAGCGCGCAATAAATTCAACCGTACCACTACGATCATCCGTACTCCCAGCCTCTACGCCCAATATCTCAAGGCCAAGCCATTTTGGCGCCGGTGCAACCTTGAGTATCACCGAGGGTGGTCGCGTAGAGGGGTGCCAGGTGCGTAGTATATAGGCCTCATCCAAGCGGCTGTAGGCGGTATAGCGTGAACGCATCAATGCCTCAGCCGTGGTTGCAGCAGCGATATCACGATGATAAATACCACAACAGGCATCATAGGTCTGCCCTGAGTTACAGGGACAGGGTGATTTATAGAGGCTCGCACTTAGTGTATTTGTTTCCATATCGCGCCTGTAGTATCGGAAATGACCATCTACCCATCACCTTCATATATTTCGACTTACTGACTGGTACACTTCTGCACCAGTATCAATATCACTACCCACCGGTCAATCTCAGATACATATAACTCACCGAATCGGATTCTTCAGACAATTATGTCTGAGTTCCGCCCACTTTTAAAACCTATTACTAGCATTACCTGCGCTTACCCAGATCACACATCCTATCGTTAACAGCATGATATTAATAGACTTTATGGAATTGTGCACAAACCTGCATCTTATCGCCAGCTAAATTATGGCATTATAGCCCTACCGCTACAATTGCGTAACGTGCCTAGCATGTCACCTTCACAATGCTCTTTTTTATTGCTGCAACCAAGCGTGGTCAAATCGAGACAACTCTCCTGTTTGAAAAGAATATTTATTCAAGATTCAGACAGCAGCAAAGAGTAAGAGTGATAATACTCTAACTATTATTATCTTTTTCAAAATACAGTGGTATGATAGTGCTCATACCTTCACAACCTTAAACGAATTCTATCCATAGTTTATGCCCAACAGCGAATCTGACCGAGCATTACAATTAAACAATCAATTGCGTAAGGCTGGGTTGTCACCAGACAATTTTATTGAAGCCGGGTATACCGGAGTAGTGTTGCATTCCGCAAGTACTCTGTTTGCCGGTAATCAGGGGGTCGCAGAAATCACCGGATATAGTCTTGAGGAGATCGTGGGTTTGAATGCATGGCGCCTATTTCCACCAGCGAGCATTCCAATTGTCAAAGAAAGACTTACTCATCTGTCGGAAGAGCCCTATCAAGTCCTGATTCAAAAGAAAGATGGTAAGCAGCTCATGGTAGAATTGAAGGGAAAGAACATCGATATTGCGCATGAGCAATTCAGGGCCATCCAAGTAAAACTGGTCCCATAAATTCTTGGATAACAGTACAAATTATTTCACCTGCCAGATTCTGTAGTCCAGCTTCAAAAATGCATTCAGACCTGTGGTCTTTTCCAGGCGTCGCCGTAGTTGTGTTGAAGAGGATAAGCTACGGCAAAATGCTCCGATTACGTTCACAAACTGTGGCCGCGAGAGCCGGTAGATCTGCTTAAAACCGAACCGCTCAGGCGTCATCGCACCTGCGGTGGTCATTAAGTCCTGATGGCTTAAAAAATTCATGACCAACAAACCATGTGGACTCAAGTGTTGTGTCAACTGTTTAAACCAGCGATTATTTCCCGTGATAGCACGCACGGCCCCACCTTCATCTCCACCGAACAAATCCTCGATAATGAGATCAAATTTATCGCCAGTGTAATGGGCCATCCACTCAACTGCATCAGACTCAACCAGTGTTGCAAGTGTTGGTGAGACTCCAAAATGACGGCGCGCCACACCAAGATGAACAGGGTTCAATTCGATACCGATGACCTCGTCTGGCATCAGGTAGCGTCTAATCTGGTGAATAACAGTTCCTCCCCCCACACCCAATACCAGGATTCTTTTAAAACTGTGAGGGTGGTACATCAATGCGGGCAAGATCAGGAGGTCCCATATACCACCACACAGGGGTTTATCGGGATTGAATTGACTATGAAATACTCCATTCGTGTAGAGCCGCACAGTATTACCGGCACCACGCACCTCATAGCGGGTGTCCGCAACGGTTTTACTCCAGATTAATGCCATTTGGATTTCGACATCTGAATATTCAACCTGAGGCCTCAGTTCTGGCGAAAAGCTGAATGACCTGAGCAAGGTCTTCTTCGGTGTCCACACCCGGTCCAGGTTTGGCAACCGCCTCAGCGATGCGAATGGATTTTCCCATATGGAGGACCCGTAGTTGTTCGAGTGATTCTATCCGTTCTAATTCAGTAGGTGGCGAGGCGATATACTCGTGGATAAAACCCGCACGGTAGGCATAAAGTCCGATATGGCGCTGAAATAAATTTGTCTGTTCAGGTAATCGATATTCTTTTGCAAATCCATCACGATACCAGGGGATTGGAGCACGGGAAAAATACAGGGCATGGCCACGTGCATCGACCACCACCTTTACAATATTTGGATTGAAAATATCTTCGATCTTGTCAATAGGCTCACTGAGTGTAGCCATCGGTGCATTGGAATCCGACAATAGTCCCGCCACCTGTGAGATACAGGCGGGTGGCATCATGGGTTCATCGCCCTGGAGATTTACAATAACCTCATCGGGTTGAATATCCAGCTGCGAGATCACCTCTGCGATTCGCTCAGTTCCCGACTGGTGAGTCGATGCCGTCAAACACACCCTGGCGCCAAAATCCACAGCATGATCACGGATACGTGCATCGTCAGTCGCGATAATAACAGCCGCTGGTGAGCTTGCTACGGCGCAGTCATAGACACGTTGTAATAGAGATTTACCCGCGATGTCACGCAGTGGTTTTGCGGGTAAGCGGGTGGATGCATATCGGGCAGGGATAATGATCTTGAAGCCCAAGATCAGACATCCTCTTCGGCGGGTAACTGGCGTGCCTCATCTTCCAGCATGACAGGAATATCGTCACGTACAGGATAGGCCAGACGATCCAGTTTACAAATCAGTTCGTCACTATCCTTCTTGTAGAGCAAAGGACCCTTGCAGACGGGACAGGCCAGAATATCAAGCAATTTCTTATCCATATTTTACTTTCATCTTGTTGATCACCTGGAAACCAAAATGGGTATCAATTTCAACGCTGATCGGCACATACCAGTGGCTTGCCTTGGCGAATCGTTGGCATTTCACCGCATCTTTTTCTGTCATGAGCACCTGCTTATCGTCACCGAAGTCGAGATCGACCTCACTAAATGCGTAGTGATCACTAAAGGCATGTCGTATTACCTCTATGCCGGCAGACTCAAGTTGCGAGAAAAATCGCTCAGGATTTCCGATTCCCGCGACCGCGTGTACCACCCGGCCTTTCCATTGCGATAAATCCTCTACTTTTTTCTGATCCAGCATATTGATCAGCTGGCTGGACTCATATTTCATGGGTATCTCAGTATGACTTGCGATACCATTACTGACGATCAGATCAACTTTTTCAAGTCTTGAGGGTCGCTCGCGCAAAGGGCCCGCAGGCAGACAGTAACCATTACCAAAGCGGCGGATACCATCAACAACCGACACTTCTACGTCGCGCCGCAAGCGATAATGCTGTAACCCATCATCACAGATAATGACATTGCAATCCTTGAATTCGATTAAAGACTGACCAGCTGTAAACCGATCAGGCCCCGCCGCCATAGGCAGCCCTGTTCTCCGTGCAATTAAAATTGCCTCATCGCCCACTACTACCGGGTCACCATCTGCGCGAACCTGCTGCGGCCAGTTGCGCGCCTTGCCACCATAGCCACGGGTAATTATCCCCGGCTTATATCCTTTGTCTTTGAGAAAGTTGGCCAACCAAATCACGAGAGGTGTCTTACCGGTACCACCCACTGTGATATTCCCGACTACAATGACCGGCACATTCAAGCGTTCAGACTTAAAGATGCGCAATCGATAGGCCATCCGTCGTAGCACGACGATTGCACAAAACAACCATGAGATAGGCCGCATGACATTGGTCAGCCCCGTTTTGCCGTACCATGCTCGCTCAAAGTGAAGCTCGAGATTTCTTTTTAGTCGTGACCACAAGGTGGCAACCCTCATCAGGCATGTTGAAATTGCATTTTGTATAATTTGGCGTAGGCCCCAGCTCGCGCCAACAACTCTTCGTGGCGACCCACTTCAATGATACGCCCTTTTTCCATTACTACTATCTTATTGACCCGTTCAATCGTCGATAAACGATGTGCAATCACCAGTGTAGTACGATCACGCATCAGGGTTTCCAAGGCATCCTGAATATATCTCTCGGATTCGCTATCCAGTGCTGAAGTTGCCTCATCAAGAATCAGGATGGGGGCATCTTTCAATATGGCACGTGCGATCGCCAGTCGCTGACGCTGTCCGCCTGAGAGGAGTACACCGTTCTCACCGACCAATGTATTAAACCCTTCTGGCAGGGTTTCGATAAATTCCAATGCATGTGCCGCCTTGGCCGCCTCTCTGACACGCTGTTCGTCGGCGACTTCCAGCGAGCCGTAGGCAATATTGTGGGCAATGGTGTCATTGAAGAGCGTGACATGTTGACTCACCAGCGCGATGTGATCACGGAGGCTATTAAGGGTAATCTCTCGAATGTCTCGCCCATCCAGGGTAATAACCCCCTCTTCGAGTTGGTAAAAGCGTGGTAACAAACTTACCAGGGAGGTTTTTCCCGCACCTGAACGACCGACAAAGGCGACCGATTCACCTGAATTGATCTCCAGTTGAATATCTCGCAACACATAGTCGGATTGAGCATTGTACCGGAACTGCACATTCTGAAATCTGACCTCTCCACGAACCTGCGCCATAACGTGCCGGCCGGTATCACGCTCCTGTGGGATATCCACAAAGGCAAAGACACTCTGAGCCGCCGCGATACCCTGTTGCAAAACTGAATTGACGCTCAATAGACGCCGTGTCGGTTGCATAAGCATAATCATCGCGGTTATGAAGGATACAAATGTATCCACACCGATGACCTGACGCATATCCGGCTGGGTGGCAATATAAATGATAATGGCAAAGGCGCAGGCGACCAGGAGTTGCAAAAAGGGCTGCGTAAAGGCGTCGGTCGCCGTGAACTTCATGCTCTGTTTGCGGTTATATTCGTTACTTTTCTCAAACTGCTCCTGCTCGTACCGTTGACCACCGAATATTTTGATTACCCGCTGACCTTCAATTGCCTCCTCCGCAATATGTGAGATATTCCCCATCGAAGACTGCAAACGTTTCGACAGCTTTCGAAATCGTTTACTGATGTATGTAACCAGGAAGGCAAGTAAGGGGGTGATTACCACAAAAGTAAGCGTGAGCTTGCCGCTTATGTAAATCATCCAGCCCAACAAGGCTACGATAGTGAGCGAGTCACGCATCAAGATAGTCACGGCTCGCGTCGAGGCCCCGGCAACCTGATCCACGTCATAAATCATTTTGGATAAAATCTGCCCGGAAGAATTATTTTCAAAATAGGCCGATGGCAGACGTAGTAGCTGGTCAAACATTTGTCCGCGCAGGGTTTTGATCACCCTGCGTGCAATCCAGCTCATCCCGAAATTAGAGATAAAGCTCGTGAGCATGATGGAAAGGAATACGGCCATGATCATCCAGGGGATATAGCGTATCGTCGCCGGGTCTCGCTCAATAAACCCCGCTCCTGTAATAACCTTCATGACAGCAGCAAAGGCAGCCTCACTGGCACCCGCCAATCCCATTGCCACAATTGAAACGACAAAGACCTTCCAGTAATGCCAGACGTAACCTAATAGGCGACGGTAGATGGCAACACCGTCTACACCAGCACTATTTTCAGGCATTATCGCTGCTCTTCCGTTTGCTTGGTCGCAAAGGTTAAGTTAACCAATCCCAACTGACGGGAGGCATCCATTGCCGTGATTACGGCCTGATAAGGTGTGCTGCGATCAGCGTTTATTACAACCTGTGGATTATTATGCGTACCCATGGTCAGTGTGAGCGCGCGTTTGAGTGTTACAACCTTACTGTCAATGACACGCTGACGATTCACGAAGAAGCGTCCCTGGGCATCGATATCCACCTCCAGGGTAAACTCCTTCTTCTGCAGCAACTTGCCTTCGGCCTCGGGTAGCTCAATGCTCAATTCTGATTCTTTTGAGAAGGTCGTGGAGACCATAAAGAAGATCAAGAGCAGGAATACCACGTCGATCAGGGGTGTGACATTGATATCCAGTTCTTCACGCGATTGTGATTGAAACTTCATTTTTTAGCGCCACCCTGCTCGCGTTCACCGTGCATCACCTCGACAATCTTGAGGGCCTCTTCTTCCATCTTCATGACCAGCTCATTTACCTTGCCACGGAAATAACGATAAAGGGTCAGTGCAGGGATGGCCACGCTCAAACCCGCCGCGGTGGTAATCAGGGCCTTGGAAATGCCGCCGGCCAGAATCGCAGGATTGCCATTCCCGTGGGTTGAGATTACGGAGAACACCTCAATCATCCCGAAGACGGTTCCCAATAATCCCAACA
This sequence comes from Gammaproteobacteria bacterium, assembly GCA_024641445.1. Taxonomy (GTDB): domain Bacteria; phylum Pseudomonadota; class Gammaproteobacteria; order UBA6429; family Thiohalophilaceae; genus JAHEDA01. The sequence continues at coordinate 811 of JAHEDA010000042.1, read as the reverse complement.
AGGGTGTAACATGAGCGATGGTGCCCAGAGTATTCAGGTAACGCTCAAGCTCAAGCACGACCTGTCGCCCTACCTCCTCGATACTCTCTTTCATAACGTCGCGGGGATGATTGCGATTGATCAGGCCTACGGCCAGGATACGGCCCAGTGGTGAGCTGTTCGCCAAGGCCTGAATATGTTCCTCATCGAGTTGATCGCTTTTGTACCACTGCCAAATCTGTGCGACCAGATTCTTGGGGGTAATACGCTTTTCCTGTAGCGTCCAGAAACGCTCACCCACGATGGCAAGGGCAATCACGGAAGACAGGATAATTGGCAACATCAACCAGCCGCCAGCAATAATAATTTCAAACACGAGGCATGACCCTTTTTTGTTATAAAGCGATAGGTAGATAGTCGCGGCTAACTTTAACAAAGACCCGGCATGGCCGAAAGGCCACATTTATTGAGCCAGTTCCAACTCTCTGATTGGCGGTCGCCAGTATCGACGTTGTTGCTGCCGAAAACCAGTCACTATAACTTCAGGTGAATTTCCCCCCAAATGGGTCCGCAAGGCACCCATCTCCCCGGTTATGCCCAGTCGTATCCCTGCATTGAGGTATCTTGAAACCACCAAAGGGTGAGGAAATCGGTAACGATTGTGGTGACCTGCCGGTATCAAAGCCCATTGAGGGGCAAGCTGCTGGATAAACGCCTCTGTAGAAGATGTCTTGGAGCCGTGGTGTGGGACCACCAGCACCGTCGTCTCGGGAATGCCACGGCCTGCCCGTCTCTCTGCACATCATCGCCGGATGGATCACTGCGACGAGAA
>JAHEDA010000041.1 GCA_024641445.1 Gammaproteobacteria bacterium | reverse complement strand
CATAGTAAGATCATTCAGCTCTGCAACTGGTTGATGTCTTACCGCGCCGAACACCACACGCTTAACCATCCAAAGTGTGTATGCAGCACCTAATATTAAGGTCGTGGCAGCCAGAAATGCATACCAGAAATTCGCCTTAAATGAGCTAAGAATAACCATAAACTCACCGACAAATCCCGATGTGCCGGGTAATCCGGCATTACTCATAGCGAAGAAAACCATAAATGAGGCAAATATCGGCATTGAATTCACTACACCGCCATAATCTTTAATCATACGCGTATGCATACGATCGTACATAACACCAACGCTCAGAAACATTGCGCCAGATATAAAACCATGAGATATCATCTGAACAATACCACCCTCAATCCCCATTACCGCACCATTTAATCCACTCGTATTTTTCTGAATACCGTACGCAACAAAGAAACCAAGAGTAACAAAACCCATATGGGAGATTGAAGAATAGGCTATTAGTTTCTTCATATCATCTTGCACTAACGCCACAAAGCCAATATATACAACCGCGATGAGCGATAATGAAATCATCAACCAATCCAAGTGCTGACTTGCATCAGGCGCAATTGGCAATGAAAAACGTAAAAAACCGTAGGCTCCAAGTTTTAACATAATTGCAGCCAGCACTACTGATCCACCTGTCGGTGCCTCCACGTGAGCATCAGGCAACCATGTGTGAACAGGCCACATTGGTATTTTTACTGCGAAGGCCAGGAGAAAAGCCACAAATAGAAGTATTTGCGCATTCAGAGGTATGGCCAGGTCATGAAACGCGCTTATTTCAAAACTAGCAGCATGAAAATACAGATATAGTAACGCAACCAGCATAAATACTGATCCGAAGAAGGTATATAGAAAGAACTTTATTGTTGCATAGACCCGTCGTGGCCCACCCCATATCCCAATTATGATAAACATGGGGATAAGCATTACTTCCCAGAACACATAAAACAATGCCGCATCCATAGCGGCGAACACACCTATCATCAGACCTTCCATGATCAAAAAAGCCGCCATGTACTGTGATGTCTTGTATGTAATTACCTGCCAAGCGGACAACACCACAAATGTCGTCATAAAGGTTGTCAAGAGAATCAATAACAACGAGATCCCATCAATACCAAGATGATAATGAATCTTCAGAGAAGATATCCACAATATATTCTCCTGGAACTGCATCTCCGCCGTACCTAAGAGAAAATTGGTATAGAGTGGCACTGAAACCAAAAATGTCAGAATTGATATGACAAGCGCGAAAACTCTTGCAGGTTTTGATTCATTTCTATCCCCAATAGCGAGCACAACCATGCCGCCAAAGACAGGTAACCAAATAACGAGACTAAGAAGTGGCCAATTGGATAGCATCCTATGGTTCCCTGTGTTTCATTTGAATTAAATATGCATCCAGCCAAAAACGAATGCTGCAATCAAAAGTAATAGACCGATGATCATCGAAAAAGCATAGTGATACAAAAATCCTGTTTGAATCCTGCGAACTTGTGCTGCTAGTTGGGCTATCAAATTAGCAGTACCATTTATGATTAAGGTGTCAATTATGCGAACATCACCCCACTTCCATAAACCGCTACCAAGTCGACGACTACCCCCTGCGAATACAATTTCGTTCATGCGGTCCATATAGTATTTATTAACTAGCACACGATAGAGAGGTCTTGTTTTAAGCAAAATCTTCTCAGGTAATTCCGGTTTCTTTATATAGAACACCCAAGCTAGAAACACACCCATTCCTGCAAAATACATGGGCAGCTCAGTAAAACTGTGCCAGATAAGACCGAACCAATTCTCAAAGTGGTGCTCTACTTCTGGTGAGACACGGTGCGCCGATGCAACGGTTATAGCATCACCAAAGAAATCACCAAATGCCATACCATGCACAAACACGGCACCGATAATAACGGATGGAATCGCAAGCAGAATAAGAGGAATGGTCACTACCCATTGCGTCTCATGCAGATGTGAGCGCGTATGTTCATCCATACGTTCCTTGCCATGAAAGACCATAAAGTACATGCGGAAGCTATATAACGCAGTGATAAAAACTCCTGCGAGAAGTGCAAAGTACGCGAAACCAGAAACCGCAAGTTTGGAGTGTTCTACTGCGGTAATGATCGCATCTTTTGAATAGAAACCGGCAAAGCCTGGTGTGCCAATAAGTGCCAAACTGCCAATAAGTGATGTCACCCACGTAATCGGCATGTAATTACGTAAACCACCCATTTTGCGCATATCTTGTTCGTGATGCATGGCAATTATCACAGAACCGGCCGCTAAAAATAGCAAGGCCTTAAAAAACGCATGCGTCATAAGATGAAAGATACCAGCCATATAAGCCGAGGATCCGAGTGCAACTGTCATGTAACCAAGTTGTGACAAGGTAGAATAGGCAACGACACGCTTTATATCGTTCTGTACCAACCCAAGGAATCCCATAAACAAAGCAGTAATTGCACCTATAACCATGACCACACTGAGTGCTGTTTCTGATAGCTCATAGAGCGGAGACATTCTAGCCACCATAAATATACCCGCAGTAACCATGGTTGCGGCATGGATCAGGGCCGAGATTGGAGTCGGACCCTCCATTGAATCCGGCAGCCATACATGCAATGGCACTTGGGCCGATTTACCCATCGCCCCGACAAATAGGAGGAGGCAAATCACTGTGCTAACAGACCATGCACTACCTGGTAATATGTGTATAAATTTTCCCTGAACCTTATCCAAAGAGCCAAATACCGTCGAATAATCGAGTGAGCCGAAGTACATCAACACCGCAGCAATACCCAGAAGAAATCCAAAGTCTCCCACACGATTCACCAGAAAGGCCTTTAGATTGGCATAAATAGCTGAGTCTTTGGTATACCAAAAGCCAATGAGCAGATATGAGACGAGACCAACCGCCTCCCATCCAAAAAACAACTGCATAAAATTATTGGACATTACCAGCATCAGCATGGCGAATGTAAAGAGCGAGATGTAGCTAAAGAAACGCTGATAACCCGGGTCATCGCGCATATAACCCACGGTATATATATGCACCATGAGTGATACAAACGTTACGACCACCATCATTATGCTAGATAGCTTGTCGATGAGGAAGCCAACCTCGAATTTCACACCATCACTAACCATCCATGTATAAACAGGGCCATTAAAAGCTGGATGGCCATCCAGTGCGACGGATTTAAAAACAATAATTGACAGGACAAAAGAAATTGCGACACCCAAAATTGTAACCCAATGAGCGGCCGAACGACCTATCAAACGACCAAAGAGCCCCGCGATAATCGCACCAAATAATGGTGCCAAAACAATCCAGAGGTATACGTTCCGCATATCATCAAACACAGGGCTATCCCTTCAAGGTGTCAAGATCATCAACGTTGATCGTGCGGCGGTTACGAAACAGAACAACAAGTATCGCCAAGCCTATTGCCGCCTCTGCCGCAGCAACAGTAAGAATAAAGAAAACAAATACCTGGCCTGCTATATCACCAAGATAATGAGAGAAAGCAATAAAATTTAGATTGACCGCTAACAGCATCAACTCTATTGCCATCAGCAGTATCAATATGTTTTTCCTGTTCAGAAAAATACCCGCCACACTCAAGCAAAAAAGAATTGCTGCGAGTATTAAATAGTCAGATAAGGCTATCATTACATTCTCCCTGTCTACTTCTTCTTTTCGGTGGGCATCTGAATGATGCGGATACGTTCACTTTTAGTGACACCTATCTGCCGAACGGGATTCTGATATTTTGTTTCCGGGCGATGTCGCAGTGTCAGTGCAATTGCTGCAACTATAGCGACCAGAAGAATAACTGCGGCAATCTCAAATGGGTAAACATAGACAGTGTACAGAACACTGCCAATTTCCTTTGTATTGCTATAGTCAGCCAGGTGACGTGCTGGCTCAGCTATCTTGGCCAGACTAAAGGCGCCTCCACCAACGACTGAAATGATAAATGTGACCATGATGAGTGCGACGGCAATCCCAACGGGAAGATACCTGATAAATCCCGCCTTGAGTCTTTCCAGATTCACATCCAACATCATGACCACAAACAGGAAAAGCACCATTACGGCGCCGACATAAACCAGCACAAGGGCAATAGCAAGAAACTCCGCCTCTAACAAAAGCCAGATAACCGCACTAAAAAAGAACGTCAGAACAAGAAATAGCGATGCTTTTACCGGGTTACGAACAGTAATCACCATCGTCGCACTAAAAATAATTAGCACCGAGAAGATATAAAAAAGAAATTTTTCTGCACCCATATTGTACTCTCAGCGGTAACTGCGATCTTGCTTTCTTGCCGCAGCGATATCGGCCTCATATTTGTCACCAATGGCCAGGAGCTTGTCCTTGGTCATATATAAGTCTCCGCGCTGCTCCCCATGATATTCAAGAATACTTGTCTCGACAATGGAATCCACTGGACACGATTCTTCACAGAACCCACAGAATATGCATTTTGTAAGATCGATATCGTATCGAGTGGTGCGACGTGTTCCATCCGCCCGCTGTTCCGACTCTATGGTAATGGCTAGAGCAGGACAGACGGCCTCACAGAGTTTACAGGCTATACAACGTTCCTCGCCATTTGGATAACGCCTGAGGGCATGAAGTCCGCGAAAACGTGGGGATAATGGTGTTTTTTCCTCTGGATACTGTATCGTAATCTTGCGCGACAAAAAGTATCGACCCGTAAGACGCATACCACGAAGCATTTCAATCAGCATCAGGCTTTTGGTAAAGCGTAGGAAGCTCTGTATCATATTTATTCCTTAGCCCAGACCTGAGAACCATGGCGCCACACGCCATAGAATCATGATACCCAACAGTAATAACCAGACGATGGTGATCGGTATAAATACCTTCCAACCCAGGCGCATTATCTGGTCATAGCGATAACGAGGGAAGGTTGCACGCAACCAAAGAAATATAAATAGTAATACGGCGATTTTTAGTAGCAGCCAATGAAAGCCTGAACCCAGGACTTCACCTACTACCGGCACAGCCATAAACGATTGCGGCAATATCCCATCAAGTGGTGACAACCAACCACCGAGGAACATTAGCGCTGCAAGTGCGGAAACCAATATCATATTGGCATATTCAGCTAAAAAGAAGACAGCGAAGGCCATGCCCGAATACTCAACATGAAACCCGGCCACGATCTCTGACTCACCTTCAGCTACGTCAAATGGAGCGCGATTCGTTTCGGCTATACCTGAAATAAAATAAATAACAAACAAAGGGAACAAGGGAATGAAGAACCAGTTTACGAATCCAAAATCACCCTTTTGTGCATGAACGATGGCACCAAGATTCAAACTCCCTGAAGCCATTAAAACACCGACCAAGGCAAATCCCATAGCAATTTCATAGGCAACAATTTGCGCAGCAGATCGCATCGCACCTAACAACGCATATTTAGAGTTTGAGGCCCATCCAGCTATGATTACGCCATAGACACCAATCGAGGTTATTGCGAGTACATAGAGCAGTCCTGCATTGACGTTAGCCAACGCCACACCATCATCAAATGGAATAACAGCCCATGCTGCAAGCGCAGGTGCAATCGATAAAACAGGACTAATGATAAAGAGATACTTGTTTGCGCCAGAAGGAATAATTATCTCTTTGAAGATCAGTTTTACTGCATCGGCAATCGGTTGCAGCCAACCCTTTGGACCCACGCGATTGGGCCCAAGACGTACATGCATATACCCAATAACTTTTCGTTCGGCAAAAGTGAGATAAGCAACACTGAGCATTAGCGGCACAAGCACAGCGACGATCTGCAGTAGAACCTGCACCACTCGTGGTAACGCGGTATAGATTTCAAACAACCATTCCATATTCTATGCCTGTGCTCTTTATTTATCGTTTGCTTATTTCAATCGCGCCATAAGCAGCACCCAACAACTCGCTACCACTAACACCACTTGGGATCATTACACACATATCTGGAACACATTCATCAAAAACCAATGGCAGAGAGACTTTATTACCATCTTGATTCACGACAATCTCGAGGTTATTCGTCACCCCTAGCGCAGATGCGGTGCTTGAACTCACTACAGCCGCAACACGTGTTGCATCATTTGTTTTTTGCAGAGGTAGGGACCGCCTTACAATATTATCGATAGCATAGAGCGGAAGGTATCCGATGCGCACCAATGCGCCAGACTTTGGCAACCGTTGTGGCATGCCTGGTTTGTCAGCACCATTTACAGGCTGCTCGGTAATTAATCCAGTTAACTCGTTCCGGACCTCTTCAGTACTTAACTGGCTAAATCCGTCTATATCGAGCAGATTGCCCATCACACGCAATATCTTCCATGCCGGTCTTGATTCGCCCTTAGGTTTCACGGCCGCTGTAAAACTCTGCCACACACCTTCTACGTTGATATATGTCCCCGACGTCTCACTAAAGGGGGCGATGGGCAACAACACATCAGCATAATCACGCATCATCTTTGATATAAAGGGTGTCATGCTCACGACAAATTCTGCGTTGAGTAAGGATTGCATGGCACGCGCTGGTTCTGCGCAATCAAACTCGGGCTCCAGATTCATAAGAACATACGCATCCAGATTGTTCCGCCACATCCCTCGTGCGTCCAAGCCCGGAGTAGAATCAGGCTTCCCAGCAGCAGCACGATGGGGTAAGACACCGGCAAGACTGGCCCCTGCAGAATTTGCACCGTTGGTTAAGTAGCCAACACGACTATTGGATATTCGTGCAATTTCATATGCGATCGCATGAAGTGCTGAAAAATCACTCACTCCATGTGCCTGACTACCCAACCAAACGGCAGAGGACTTGCTTGCATGAAGGTGTTTGGCAATTGACAAGTGAGCATCATGCACATCTACATTCTCAAACAATGCCATCACTTCGGGAGAAATATTGGCCTCAGCACTCGCAATCGTGGTTAACGCCTTCAACACAGCGACAAGTTCACGCTGCATCTCAAGGGGCCCGACGACCAGATGCTCAGCAACAGGAAAGTTAAAATCATGCCTGATATTATTCAGCACCGTGATCTGGGCTGAATTATTCACACTGGCCTTACGCAACCGATGACCTATCAGCGGCTGATCTTTGCGTATGTGCGAGCCAATTAAAAATACCGCATCGAGACTCTCGATGGCGGCGAGACTCATACCCAACCCTGGCGCAAGGGGTTCACTCGCCTGGCCACTAAAATCAAGTTGTCGTGTGCGCGAGTCCAGATTGTGACAACCAAGTCCGCGCATGAGTTTTTGGAACAGATATAATTCTTCCACGGTAGACGAGCTTGAAGCCATTGCACCAATTTTATTGGCACCACCAGCGGCGATTACTCGTTTGAGACCTTCAATCGTGTAATTAAGCGCAACGTCCCATTCAACTTCAAGCCAGCGTTCACCCTGGCGTATCATGGGTTTAATCAGACGGTCATCACCATTAAGGGCGCTATAACTGAATCGTTCACGATCAGCGATCCAGAGCTCATTGATGGCCTCGTTCTCACGCGGGAGTACACGCATAACCTGATTGCGACGCGACTCTATAAATATATTACTTCCAACAGCATCATGTGGTGCGATCGAAGGGGTTTGTATATTTTCCCAAGGACGACCTGTATAGCGATAAGGACGAGAGGTCAAGGCACCGACCGGACAGAGGTCAATCACATTGCCTGACAACTCTGAATTGACGGTTCGATTTACATAGGTTCCAATCTCGGTATGTTCACCACGCCCAACCGCACCGAGCTCCATAATCCCGGCGATCTCGCGTCCAAATCTCACACATCGGGTACAGTGGATGCAGCGCGTCATATCGGTAGCGATCAATGGACCGATATTTTTTGGTTTGACCACGCGCTTTTGTTCGCCAAACCGTGACAGGCTCTGACCAAATCCCATCGCGATATCCTGGAGCTCGCACTCACCACCCTGATCACAGATTGGGCAATCTAGTGGATGATTGATGAGGAGAAATTCCATTACACCCTTCTGAGCCTCCAGGGCCTTGGGGGATTTCGTGTATATCTTCATTCCCTCCGTCACCGGGGTGGCACACGCGGGAAGCGGCTTTGGTGCCTTCTCTATCTGCACCAGACACATACGACAATTGGCAGCGACCGACAATTTTTTATGATAGCAAAATCGGGGAATGGTAATTCCCGCCTCATCTGCGGCCTCGATCACCATCGAACCATGACGAACCTTGAGAGATATCCCGTTGATTTCAATGTTTACGACGTCAGACATAGGCAGCCAGTTATGCTTTGCGTCCAACCATGCACTTTCCATGGTCGATATGATATTGGAATTCGTTTCGATAGTGTTTCAGGAAGCTTGCCACCGGCATCGCCGCGGCATCCCCCAAGGCACAGATCGTTCGCCCGCTAATACGCCCTGCGACACTACCAAGAAGATCCAGGTCTTCCTGTTTGCCCTTACCATGCTCGATACGGTGAATCACCCGCGCCAACCAACCTGTTCCCTCGCGGCAAGGCGTACATTGACCGCAAGATTCCTCATAATAGAAATGAGAGATACGTGCAAGGGCCTTAACCATACACACGGTCTCATCCATGACAATAACGGATCCCGCCCCCAACATGCTGCCGGCCTTGGCCAGAGAGTCGTAATCCATGTCAACGTCCATTATGATCTCAGCCGGCAAGACGGGAACAGAGGAACCACCGGGGATTACGGCCTTGAGTTTATGACCTTCACGCACACCCCCAGCAAGTTCCAACAATGCTGCGAACGGTGTGCCCAAGGGAACTTCGTAGTTACCGGGTTTATTCACATGACCCGAAACGCAAAATATCTTCGTGCCACCGTTATTTGGTTTTCCCTGTTCAAGAAACCACTTCCCACCCTTTTGAAGGATAACGGGGACCGAACTCAAGCTCTCGGTATTATTGATTGTGGTAGGACGCCCATACAAACCATATCCAGCAGGGAATGGTGGTTTAAAACGAGGCTGGCCTTTCTTGCCTTCAATTGACTCAAGCAGTGCAGTCTCTTCACCACAGATGTAGGCGCCAGCACCCAAGTGTGTGTAGAGATCAAAATCAATCCCGGCGCCCTGAATATTTTTACCAAGTATACCGGCCTTATAAGCCTCTTCCAGTGCCGCCTCGAAACGCTCATAGGGTTCCCAGAACTCACCGCGAATATAGTTATAACCGGTCGTAGCTCCAATGACGTATCCGGCGATGGCCATACCCTCAATCAATTGATGAGGGTTGTAACGCAGAATATCACGGTCCTTGCAGGTACCCGGCTCACCCTCATCTGAATTACAGACAATATATTTCTGACCGGGGGCGTTGCGCGGCATGAAACTCCACTTCAATCCGGTGGGAAAGCCCGCGCCACCGCGTCCACGCAGGACCGATGTCTTCAGCTCCTCGATAATCTTTTCGGGTGGGGTCTTCTCTGCCAGAATTTTCTTCCAGACCTCATAGCCGCCGACACTCAGATAACTCTCCAGAGTCCAGGGTTTATCCAGATGAAGGGTACGGAAACAAACCTGATTCTGCTGCATGCCTCAGTGCCCTCCTCTGTTTATATTTTCATAACTCATCATGCCAATCAATCCAGACTATCCAAAATTGCATCAACCTTTTCAGTAGTCAGATTGCCATAATAACTGGTACCGATCTGAAACATCGGGGCCTCTACGCAAGCACCCAAGCACTCAACCTCTTTCAGGGTAATTCGGCCGTCCACAGTGGTCTGTCCCATCTTGATGCCTAAGCGATTTTGCAGATGTTTAACAATCTCCTCAGATCCGCACAACATACAAGAAATATTGGTACACACGCTAATCTTGTGACGACCAACTGGCTTATGCTCGTACATGGAATAAAAAGTTGCGACCTCATAGACTGCGATCGACTCCATCTGCAGGTATTCAGCCACCGCATCCATCAGCTCGGTGGTCAGCCAACCACCATTTTGGTCCTGTACGATACGCAGAGCGGGCATCACCGCAGACTGTCGGCGCTCAGGTGGATATTTTGCGATCCAACGATCAATCTCGGTAAGTGACTCTCCGCTAATTAAGCCGAGCTTGCTCTCTTTTGAATGTTGTTGCGGCATTATCGATCGATCTCCCCGAACACAACATCCATGGTACCGATAATCGCCACGACATCGGCAAGCATATGACCACTTGCCATCTCATTCATTGCTGATAAATGAGCGAAACCAGGGGCACGGATCTTCAAACGATAGGGCTTATTTGCACCATCCGATACGAGATAGACCCCGAACTCACCCTTGGGGTGTTCAACGGCTGCATAGGCCTCGCCGACTGGCAGAGTGTAACCCTCGGTAAAGAGTTTGAAGTGATGGATAAGTGATTCCATATCTTCCTTCATCTCTTCACGGCGTGGTGGCGCCAGTTTGTGATCATCCAACATAACCGGACCAGGGTTGCGACGCAGCCAATCGACACATTGTTTGACGATACGATTAGATTGACGCATCTCTTCTATTCGCACCAGATAGCGGTCATAACAATCCCCGGCAACACCAATGGGTATATCAAAATCCAGTTTGTCATAGACCTCATAAGACTGCATCTTGCGCAGATCCCATGCCACACCTGAGCCCCGCAACATGGGGCCTGTAAAACCCAGTTGCTTGGCGCGTTCGGGAGAGACAACACCGATACCGACAGTGCGCTGCTTCCAGATGCGGTTGTCCGTTAGCAAGGTTTCGTACTCATCCACATAGGTAGGAAAGCGCCTGGAAAAATCCTCGATGAAATCGAGCAGTGAACCACTGCGATTTTCATTCAAGACCTTCACACCCTTGATGTCATGCCACTTTGAAGGCTGGTACTGGGGCATATTGTTTGGCAGGTCTCGATAGACTCCACCCGGGCGATAATAGGCGGCATGCATACGCGCCCCCGAGACTGCTTCATACATATCCATCAGGTCTTCACGCTCGCGGAAACAATAAAGGAAAACCGCCATGGCACCGATATCGAGTGCGTGTGTCCCCAGCCACATCAGGTGATTGCGAATGCGAGTAATCTCATCGAACATAACGCGGATATATTGCGCACGTACGGGTGGCGTTACTCCCAGCATTTTCTCCAGCGCCAGGATATAACCATGTTCATTGACCATCATGGAGACATAGTCCAGGCGGTCCATATACGGAATACTTTGGTTATAGGGTTTACTCTCGGCCAGCTTCTCTGTGGCACGATGTAACAGACCAACGTGTGGATCGGCACGCTGGATCACCTCGCCATCCATTTCCAGTACCAAACGCAAGACGCCATGAGCGGCCGGGTGCTGGGGGCCAAAGTTGATGGTGTAGTTGCGAATCTCAGCCATTACCGCCGCCCTCTTCCGTCATGCGCTCAGCGTAGCGATGGTCATCACGGATAACGCGTGGCTGATTGATGCGAGGATCGATACTGACAGGTTGATAGATCACGCGACGCTTTTCCGGGTCATAGCGCATCTCAACATTGCCACATAGCGGGAAATCTTTGCGGAAGGGGTGCCCGATGAAACCGTAATCAGTCAGTATCCTGCGCAGATCCGGGTGCCCCTCAAATACAATCCCATACAGGTCGAAGGCCTCACGCTCATACCAATCCGCGCTGCGCCAGATATCCATAACAGAACTCACCACCGGAGGTTCACCATCCGTAAAGGTCTTGAGGCGGAGACGATGGTTATTCTTTACTGATGATAACTGATAGACCACACCAAACCGCGGCCCTTCCCAGATACCATCACCATACTCAAGATAATCAACACCACAGACATCAATCAGCGTATCGCAGGCAAACTCCCTGTCATTTCGCAATTGAGAACAAACCTCAAGCAAATTGGATTTATCAACGGATATATTGATCTGACCAAATTGCACATTACAGTCACTAACGCGGTCAGTTAGTTTCTCACGCACGCGCTTGGCCAGATTTTGATAATACTCAGACATGGGTAATCTCTATTAACGCGCGATGGTGTTGGTACGACGTATCTTGTTCTGAAGCTGCAAAATACCAAACAGCAAGGCCTCTGGCGTCGGCGGGCAACCCGGCACATAGATATCTACCGGTACAATGCGATCACAACCACGTACCACCGAATACGAATAATGATAATAGCCACCGCCATTGGCACACGAGCCCATTGAAATCACCCACCGTGGTTCAGCCATCTGGTCATAAACCTTGCGTAAGGCCGGGGCCATTTTATTGACCAGGGTGCCCGCCACGATCATCACATCAGATTGGCGTGGACTCGGCCGGAAAAATATACCAAAGCGATCCAGGTCATACCGTGAGGCCGCTGCGTGCATCATCTCCACCGCACAACAGGCGAGTCCAAAGGTCATTGGCCACATCGAACCGGTGCGTGCCCAGTTAATCAGTTTATCAGCGGTGGTGGTCACGAAACCTTCGTTGAACCTGCCTTCGATTATTCCCATTCGAGGGCCCCCTTCTTCCATTCGTAGATGAAACCGATCACCAGGATGCCAAGGAAGATGGCCATGGCCATGTAACCCGCCATTCCTATCTTTTGCAAGACCATGGCCCAGGGAAACAAAAAGGCAATTTCCAAATCGAAGATAATAAAGAGGATAGCAACGAGGTAATAACGCACGTCAAATTTCATGCGCGCGTCTTCAAAGGCCTCAAAACCGCATTCGTAGGGGGAGAGCTTTTCGCTGTCAGGTTTATTGGGTGCAAGTACAAACCCCAGTGCGATCATCACCGCACCGACGAGTAGACCTACCACAATGAACATTAACACCGGCAGGTAGTTCTCTAACATGTAGACTCCTCACCCTCAAGACCGCAGCCGCTCCGTTGCAAGCAGCCTGGTTATTTATTGTTTTTGTATTAATTATGGTGCCTTGCTTGAAGGTGGGTCAGTCTAGGTCAGTGCTCGATAATGTGTCAAGTTTCACAAACGGTATATTTTCTTTATATATCATTATGTTATTGCATTTTTTTGGGGTATAAAAAATTTCGCTGCATAAAACTCATCATCAGGTGATTCTCATGAGAGTCGAAACGCTCGGTGATACTATCTGCCGGAGTAGCTCCAAGGCTACTAAGTGCCATACACCAAGGCAAGAACTCCACAGCAGAGCAAATTTCACTACACGAACGTTAAATAGACTGGCCAGCGATCAATAAAACCATGGGAGGGTACACAAAGAAACGACACAGGCCATTTTGCGGAAAAGAATGAAGGACAGATAACCCCATCCTGCAATAACCCCAAGGCTTCACCATAAAAAAGGCCCCGACCTGCTCTGACAAATCGGGGCCTTTCAAGGTTTGGTGCAGAAGGAGGGACTCGAACCCTCACGGCTTACGCCACTACCCCCTCAAGATAGCGTGTCTACCAATTCCACCACTTCTGCGTAGTATTGAACTCAGTCGGCCGCAGGCACATCCGAGGTCGGTTTCTGAGGTGTCGCCGGTACAACAGGCATCACTGGGGCCACACTTTGAGGAGCAAGCCGGTCAATTACACTTGTCGGTGCGGCGTGCTGATTTGAGATATAGGCCAAGGTCAGGCTGGTGAGAAAAAATATTCCCGCCAAAATCCCGGTTGTGCGCGAGAGAAACGAGGCCGAACCGCGTGACCCAAATACCGTGCTCGAGGCCCCACTACCAAAGGCTGCGCCCGCATCGGCGCCTTTACCCTGTTGCAGGAGTACCAATGCAATCAATGAGACTGCAACCAAGACATGTATGACCAGAATAATATTGTGTAGCATAATTACATCCCGCCAGTGTTAACCGGCTGCCTTGCAAATAGTCAGGAAATCTTCGGCCTTGAGAGAGGCACCGCCAATCAGACCACCATCGATGTCCGGCATGGTCAGCAGCTCCGCCGCATTTGCCGCATTCATACTGCCGCCGTACTGAATGCGCAGATTATCCGCTACCACGGCGTCTTTGTCAGCCACCAACTTGCGGATAAAGGCATGTACGTCCTGGGCCTGCTGCGGACTCGCGGTCTTGCCAGTGCCAATGGCC
>JAHEDA010000281.1 GCA_024641445.1 Gammaproteobacteria bacterium | reverse complement strand
CTGCGCCAGCCGCGCGATGGCGTGCATGAATTCCATGATAAGCACAGTCTTGCCCACACCGGCGCCACCAAACAGGCCGGTCTTGCCGCCGCGCATGAACGGACACAACAGGTCGATGGCCTTGATGCCGGTAGGCAAGACCTCACCTAGCCCCGAGGTCTCTTCCAGCGAGGTGGCCTGGCCGTGGATATTGCTATACCGATCCGTGGGCAGTGGGGTACCACCATCCAGTGGTTCACCAAAGATATTCAACAAACGGCCAAGGCACTCCGTCGACACCGGGACATGCAGGGGAGCCCCCGTGTCATAGACCGGCATGCCACGACTCAGGCCCTCGGTACGGTGCAGGGCGATGGCACGTACGTGTCGCTCATCAATGTGCTTGTGGACCTCGAAGATACAGGTCTCGTGATCGTAAAGGCTGAACAGGGCCTGGCGCAGGGGGGGGAGTTGTTCACAGGCAATGACCACAACCGGGCCACGGGCCTCGGTGATAAGACCTATCTGTTTATGATTCGTGGTAATTGCGGCACTTTGCATGTCAGCAGGTGCTTAAACTCCGGGATGAAGAAACGAACTGAAATTTATCGACTGCGATAATTACTATACTCGCCTCCCCGTCATTACGAAACCGGGCAGAAAGCTTGAGTGATTTAATCTGGCAGTAACGCCTTATCATTCAATAACAAGCGTTAAGACCCTCAATGGCACAAATAGTTGTACCACTGCCGGAATAAATTCCCATCCAGCGCCGCCAGCGCCGAGCGGGCTTCCAGCCGATTGTTGAAGACAGGTTCACCCTGTAGGGTACAGGAGTGGCCACCCACCTCATTGAACACCAACCAACCGGCGGCGTAGTCCCACAGGTTTTGTTTACCATGCAGATAGACGTGGGCACGCCCTGCCGCCATCCAGCACCAATCCAGCGCGACCGAGCCAAAGCTGCGCTGTGAACTAAACGGCGGCTGCGTTGCAAGGCGAATCGCCAAGGCCTCGGGTAGACGTTTGAGATCGACAATGGCGATCTGTGGTTTTACGAGGGCACCGCGTTGGGGCAACGTCAAGGGTTTATCATTGAGCCACGCCCCTTCACCTTTGCGAGCCGTGAAACACTCATCACGCTCCGGGTCGTAGACAACACCGAGACGAATCTCGCCCGACTCGATGTAGGCAAGCGAGACGGCGAAGTGGCCGATGCCGCTGGCGAAATTGCTGGTGCCATCCAGTGGGTCCAGCACCCACAACCCCGAGGTGTGCGAGTGCATCAGAGCCTGTTGCTCACTCGCCGCCATCTCCTCACCAAGGAAGGCAATCTCGGGCCAGCTTGCATACAAGGCAGACTGAATACGTAGTTGTGTTGCGAGGTCGGCCTCGGTAATCAGGCTGCCATCCTGTTTGAAATCGTGACCCACCCGGCGAAAACGGGGCGTCAGTTCCTCGCGCGCGCAGGTCATTACAATCGTTTTTATTTGATTAAGATCAGGCAGCATGGACTCTTACTACACTTTATCAGGCAGTTTCAGTACAACACTCATTGCTTCATGCGCAAACGACTACGCCTGGGCCAGATGCGGCCAGAGAGTACCAGCAGCATAAATACGCCATAGGTCAGCCCAACGGTCACGCGAACGTTCAGTGGGATATTTGGATTCGGTGAGATGTAGCCCTCGATCAGACCGGCACCTACCAACAACGGCACACCCACGGCAATCAATTTGCTGGCGCGTGACACGGCATATTGAAACGCGGCCACGCGCGTGCGCTGACCGGGGCGTATCAGTGCCTCACCAAGCTTTATCCCGGCGGCCCCCGCCAAGACGATGATACTGAGTTCGACTACGCCGTGGCCAATGATAAATGCAAACAGGCGCCCATCCAGGTCATAACGCGCGGTGAAGGCAAACACCCCTCCGAGCATCATTCCGTTAAGGCTTAAAAGATATAATGTTCCCAGTCCATAAATACTACCGAAGACGAAGGCAAACAGGGTCACGGCAATGTTGTTGGTCATGATACCCCACGCCAATACCGACGAGGGGGTGACATTGAGGAGATCATCGGTCCACAACTGACCACGCTGTACCGTTTCGATCATCTGCTCCGAGGCAAACAGTGCGACCATTTCGGGGTAGGCTCGCACCAACAACCAACCCAACATCGCGCTGACGATAAAGATCGTTGCACTGATCGCGATCGGCCGACGTAGCTCGCGCACCACCGCCGGGACCTCATCGCGATAGAGGCTCACCAGTTGTTGGCCGAGGCTATGCGGGGTACGACTGAAGAGGTCGTAACAGGCGGCGAGCATCTCTTCGAGGTAACGGGTAATGGGACTCGCGGGCATGGTCTGACGGGCGAGAGAGACATCACGCGCGAGACTGCGATACCCCTGCGCCATCTCCAGCACTTCGTCACAGGTCTCGTCGCGACGACCGCGTTGACGCGCAACAAGCTGCTCGATACGACGCCACTGCGGTACACGCCCTTGCAACCAGTGCGAAATTCCCTTGCTGGTACCGCTATCGCTCATGGATTCAGCCCAACCTGCAGGGCCTGTTGCAGGAGATCGAGCAATGCCTGTTCGTATTTTGACTTACGGCCACGATCCGGTAGTGTCATGTTGATCTGCTTGAGGACCTGCTCAGCCAGGCCAATTCGGTTTTTTTGATCCAGCTCTTTCCAACGATTCACTAACTCACTCACCAGGTCAATCTGTTCGGCAGACAAGGTCCCGCGCTGTTGCGCATCCAACAGTTGATCCAGACGTTTACGCCTGGTCTGTTTTTCATAGATGAGGACGGTACCGGCGGCCATATCGCCAATACGCTGATTGCGTTTGGAGAAGATGGCGACGACGAGACCGAGTGAATAGTAAACAGGGAGTGAATCGACGATACGAAAGACATTACGCAACAGCATGGCCCCATCGCTGGCGGTTCGCCCACTTAAGGCTACGACACGTATCCCCGCCATGCGTTTACCCGGGGTACGCCCCTTGGAAAAGTGTTCGAGGATGGGGTGGTAGAAGAAATAAATGATGAGTGCCGGATAGACTGCGGCATATAAAAATATCTTGCCCCGATCTTCGAGCTTATCAAAGGCCTCTGTGATATCCAGAGTCCCTGCGACAAGCAGTGCCAGCAGGAAAAACCAGGCCAGGGCAATGATAAAACGAAAGTGCCAGTCGAGGATGAAGGCATAACTACGGCTACCGACACCGGCGATCTCATACTCAATCTCTACACCCCCGGGAGAGTTAAGTACAATTTTTTCGTCGGGTACAATTGAATCGCTCATTCGTGTTATCACTCCCTGCTGGCGCGATTATGAAATCGCGTGGTGCGGTTCGGGTTTATTCATACATTGTCAAATGCTATAGGCCATGAGGAGCGCATCTTCGCGACCGTTCCTGGCTGGGTAATAACCCCTGCGCATACCAATCTCATTGAAACCCATCTTGTGATACAAGTGAATGGCGGAGTCATTGCTTGGGCGCACCTCAAGAAACAGGGTTTCGCAGCCCTTGCCGCGGGCCTCATCGATCATGTGCTGCATCAGCATTCTACCCAGGCCGTGCTTACGGACGGCCTTGCGCACCACGAGTGACAAGACGTGCGCCTCACCACCCCCTATCGACATGACGGCATAGGCGTCGATAATGCCTTGCTGTTGATAGACGAAGCACTGATAACCCACCCGCAGGCAATCGAGAAATATGCCGCGCGTCCAGGGAT
>JAHEDA010000040.1 GCA_024641445.1 Gammaproteobacteria bacterium | reverse complement strand
TGGTCGTCACCTCCGGGATCGCCTCGGGTGAAAACTCCTGATAGGCTGGGGCGCTCATCTTTTCCTGCGCGGGCAGATTGATCCAGAGCTGAAAACCACGCATCAGGCCCTCGCTCTGCTGTGGCATCTCGGAGTGGATCACTCCACTGGCCGCCTTCATCCACTGCGCCCCACCGGGGCGTAAATCCCCCGTGTTGCCCATGCTATCGCCGTGCTGCATGTGGCCATTGAGCATGTAGGAGAAGGTGCAGAAACCACGATGTGGGTGGTCAGGGAAACCGGCGATGTAATCATCCGGGTCGTCACTGCTGAAGTGGTCCAGCATTAAAAAGGGGTCGAGATTGCGCAATGCCGGGGTGCCGATGGTACGGTGCACGGTAACACCCGCACCCTCACTCACGGCCATAGCCTTGATAAATTGTCTTACCGGACGATTTGCCATGCCGTACCTACCTTCTTTGTTATGGGTAACCTCAGACTAGCTTGCGCGAGTCCAGGCTGCACTTCAATAACGCCTTAAAACACTAACATGCTGGCGCACCGTGACGGGATCAAGCCACGTCTCACAAAACTGGAGGCTGTCCAGACTGAAAAACAGGGTCCATCATATTGACAAGTTAATTGTCATACCTATAATGACAATTAACTTGTCAATGGTACCTTCGAATGAACTCTGATGCCTACCAGATCACCTGGCTCATCCGTCGCCTGTTTCGCGCCATGTCGCAGCGGAGTGGGGAACACCTCACCGACCTCGGCATCACCCTGGCCGACCGCGCCGTGCTGGAGTTTCTCTACCCAGAGCAGACCCTGTCGGTACCGGAGATCGCCGAGCGTTACCAAGTCAGCCGTCAGCACATCCAGGTCACGGTCAACCATCTATTGGATATGCGCCTGCTGACCGGCAAGGACAATCCACGCCACAAGCGTTCACCTCTGCTGCACCTGACAAAGAAGGGCTTCAATCTATTCGAAAAGGTCTTGCAGCGAGATCAGACCCTGATCGATGCGGCCTTTGCGAAAATTCCAAACACGGATCAAAAGATGACTCGTCAGACCCTTGAAACCTTACTGCACAACTTAAGCTAAGGAGATACCCAATGCGCCACACACACTACACACCCTATCTTCATATTCCCCTCGTCCTGCTACTTGGCACCGTGGCCGGCCTGTGGGCATGGAATGTACTGACCGAACTCTTCAATGGGCCACACGCACACTACCGGCACGCCCTCGCGGCCATGGTCCTGCTTGTCATTGTAAAATCAGTCTTTACGCGCCACGGCCATCACAGCAATGGCCGATCCACCCTGCATAAACCTCGGCATGAGGGAGTGGGAGAATAAACATGCGTCTACTAAACTTTCGCCCACCCCGTATCGCCATGTTGCTGGTTGCCATCGCCAGCCTCGTGCACCTCGCCTCGCCGACATTGGCCACCATTCTGTACGCACAGCCTTATGTCGGGGTCGGTCTGGGTAGTGTGGGCTTTGGCATCATGATGTGGGGCTGGTGGCTGTTTCGAGAATACAGCGTGGCGATCTGCCCCACCGCGACCACCTCGCAACTCATCACCAGCAGGATTTACCGCCTGACGCGTAACCCTATGTACCTGGGGATGACGATGATGCTACTCGGCATTGCACTCTTCTTGGGGAGTGCACCGTATTACGTCGCGGCGGTAGTATTTTTCTCCGTCATCAACGCCGTGTTTTGCCCGTACGAAGAGACCAAGCTGGTCAAACTATTCGGTGAGGAATACCTGCGCTATCAAGGCAAGGTAAGGCGCTGGCTTTAGAATGGCATCACATGTTTTACCGCATGCGAAATGCTGCATCAGTGGGTGATTAAGAGACCACTTGTTTAACGTGGCCAATACCTCGACCTGCGTGTGTAAACAATTGTCACACCAGGATATCTACCGGACTGCTACTAAATCTTGGGACGAAACGACCGATACACTCCTCTGGCCACCTCGTTAAACCCGCCGCCATGATCAAAAAAATCAGCACTAGCGAACTGCGCATCGGAATGTTCATCGACGACCTTGAGTGTGAATGGGATAAGCACCCCTTCATGAACAAGAAGATATCCGTTAGTGATAGTCAGGTGATTCAGAAAATCGCCAGCGCTGGTATCCGCTACGCCCTTATCGATACCGCCCTCGGTAGTGACGTTGACGACATTGCCGATGCCAATAGCACCGAGACGGCAGCTAACTATGCGCCAAGCGTCGAGGCCAGTATCGAGGTCGACCGCGCCCGTGCCCTCTATCGCGAGGCCACCACCGTGATTCGTAACATGATGGAGGACGCGCGCCTCGGCAAGCAAGTACAGGTCAACGCCCTCGAACCGGTAGCCGAGCGCATGGTGCAGTCGGCCATGCGCAATCACCACGCTCTCACCAGCGTGACCCGCATCAAGACTAAAGACGAATACACCTTCATGCACTGTGTCAGCGTCGCCGGGCTCATGACAACCTTCGCACGCGAGCAGGGCCTGGACGATGAAACCATCCACCAGGTTGCACTCGGCGGACTCGTGCACGACATCGGCAAGACCCTGGTGCCCGATAAGGTATTGAATAAACCTGGCAAGCTTGAGGGAGATGAATTCAGTGTCATGAAGCGGCATGTTGATTACAGTGGTGAACTGCTGGCAGGCCTTGGTCTTAGCCAGATCGCCATTGATGTCACCATGCAACACCATGAGCGGATGGATGGCACCGGCTATCCACTCAAACTCAGCGGTGAACAGATCAGTCACATCGGCCAGATGTCCGCCATCGTCGATGTATACGACGCCCTCACCTCGGTGCGCGTATATAAGAGCGCATGGGAGCCGACCCAGACCCTGAAGAAACTCATCGAGTGGAGCCCCGGCCATTTCAATCGTGACCTGGTCCAGCACTTCATCCGCTGTCTCGGCATCTACCCCATGGGCTCACTGGTGGAACTGGAATCCGGCCTGTTAGGGATTGTCATTGAGGCCAGTGAAGACATGCTCAGGCCCAAGCTGCGAATTATTTACAACGCCAAATACGACCGCTATGAACGACCACACGATATCGATATGGTTAAGGCCAAGAACGACCGCATCATTAATGCCGCGCTACCCGCTCAGTACAAAATCGATCTCGCCGCCTTTCTATAGATCCCATGGCGGCAACCAGTCCGCGTGCCCATGAGGAAATTCCGGTGGCTATGTTAAGATGCGCGCATGGACGTAGATAGCCTCCTTGGCCAATTGGAAACCGACCCCGCCAGCGTGACCTTTGAACAGGTCATCGCCACGATTGATACACACTTTATCTATACACCGACACGCTTCAGCAATGGTGAGGGTAAGCACATCGTCATCAATGAAGCGGGTAAAAATGAAGGCTCATGCAAGATATTCGCCTTTGCGGACCTGTGTGACCTGAATGAGGCGCAGACCCTGGCCTGTTTCGGTAAGTACTATCGGGAGGAGGTGTTGCGCAATCTCAAGGGCACCGACCATGCCAACATCCGGACCTTTATGCGCTTTGGTTGGCCTGGGATCGAGTTTGATGGTCAGGTGCTGACCCCACGCTAGGTTTATCAGGCCCGTTGCCGATAGAAACCGGATTTGATGGCCTGTTCCATCTGCCCGAGCGTCACCAGCATACCCTTGACCTCGATGTAACTTGACTTCGCCAGGGCAAACTCAACCTGCTCCATCAGCTTTGTCACATGCATGTAACCGAGATTGCCACTGACACCCTTTAGCTCGTGCACCTTTTCCTTTAGTTCGGGCCAGTCGGCCTTGTCACAGAGTTCAGTGATCGCAGCCACCATCGTTGGCAATTTCTTCACAAACGACTCGACGATATCCACCAGGTCCGGCTCAGCTGTCAACAGGGCTGACTCCATCGTCTGCGGCAACTCGTTTGTCGTAGCCAGGGGTTGCAGGTACCCGGCCACCACGTGGATAAATTTCTCACGGTCGATGGGCTTGGCCAGCACACCATCACAACCTGCATTCATACAGGTCTCGATATCCGACGTCATCACGCTGGCCGTGAGGGCATAAATGGGCTTGGTATAGTTATCGCGGCGCAGGAGTCGGGTTGCCTCGACACCATCCATCACCGGCATCTGCATGTCCATCAGGATCAGGTCGTAGGGTTTGCGCAAGGCCTTAGCCAGACCCTGTTTTCCATTTTCTGCAATGGTCACGCTGGCACCGAGCCGACGCAGGTACAGGGTGATGAGACGTTGATTGTCTTGATTGTCCTCGACCACGAGCACCTCGCCTCGATAGCGTACGGTGGTAGATGCGGCTTGCTCGCTGACCGCCTTCGCCAGCTGTGCACGCTCCGTAATCAGGTTCCTTCCCGCACGTTCACCCGCATCGATGTCAAAATCAAAGCGGCTCCCCCGGCCAGGGGTACTATTTACCTTAATTGAACCTCCCAGTCCCTCCACCAATTGCCGTGAGAGATAGAGACCAAGCCCGGTACCACCGAATTTACGTGTGGTGGAGGAATCCGCCTGCACAAATGGCCTGAACAATTTTTCAATCTGTTCAGCCGTCATGCCAATCCCCTGATCGATTATCCCAAAGATTAAACGATGGCGGCTGGCATCAAATCCAACCCTAAGCTGGATAACCCCCTGCGCGGTAAATTTGATCGCGTTATTAAGAAGATTAAACAACACCTCTTTCAGGCGTACCGGGTCAGTATGTATCAGTCTCGGTAGCGGGAAGGCATAGTCCACCTCAAGGCCCAGTGACTTGGCCCGCGCCTGCACCCTGGCGACGGAGCAGACGTCCTCCAGCAAGTCAAACAGGTCCACCTCGATGTTTTCAATTTCCAGCTTGCCCGCCTCAATCTTTGATAGATCGAGGATCTCGTTGATAAGGTGCAACAGGTGCTTACCGGTACGGATAATCGTGTTGATGCTATCGACACGATCGCTCATCCCCTGATCGGCGTCCAACAGGGCCTCAGAAAAACCAATAATAGCAGTGAGGGGCGTACGCATCTCATGGCTCATATTGGCCAGGAATGAACTCTTGGCCTTACTGGCGGCCTCGGCAGAGCGTTGTTCTATCGCGGCCTCACTCGCCCGCTGCTCAGCCTGCTTACGCTCGGTGATATCGTGTGCGTAACAATGGGCGATCTTTTGGTTCTTGATCGGCGCAAAGGTCCACAGCAGAATCCTGCCATTGAAATCAGTTTCTATCGCACGGGTAGTAACCTGTTTATTGATGCAGTAGGCCACGATATCACTGTGATCCCGGGGTAGAAGTTTGTGTACACCTTCTGGCCCAAACCCTGCTGCCGATAGTAAGGTTATACCGAAGGGATTTATATACTGCACATTGCCATCAGCGGAGAGGGATAAGACGACGTTCGGATTCTGCTCAGGAAACTCCGCCAGACGCTCCAGGTCGGTCATGGCCGTATTGATTTCTTCTTCCTGTGTATGCAGACGCAGGGAGGCCTGATTCAATGCCTCACCGAGCAAGCGCAGCTCTCTCGAAGACGTGCTGACCTTCACGGTATTGCCCTTACCATCCTCCAACTCATGAGCGAAACGGGTATAGCGATCTATCGCGGCTAGTGGTTTCCGTAACACAAGTGAAATCATCAACACTGCCAGCACCAGGATCACCAATGCAACAAACATATTATTGCGCCAGATCCGCTGCTTTATCTCCCGAATCATACCGAGGTCATAGGTAATCTTCACCCAACCAATAAGGTCTCCCAGGTTAATCGGCTGCCAGACCTGCATCTGATCTTCATCGACAAGCAGACTTGGTTCATTTCTGCCTGGGGGTGTAATTTTCAGCGTGTCGTAATCAATAACGATACCCTTGTTCCCATCTTTTTTGGCATAGCCAAAGAGCCTGCCCTGTTTGTTGGAAATTTGAATCGCGGCAATACCCTCGGCACTACTGGCCCGCAGCAACATCTCTTCAATCGCGGTGTAATCGCGTGCGAGGATCAGTGAGCCACCGGTAGCGGCAAGATTATTGGCCAGACCATGTGACTGCGTGCGCAGGTTACTCGTGATATACGCCACCTCCTCACTAACCGCGCGGTAGGTGTAAGCCACCATGGAGACGAGCAGGAGCAGGGTAAAGACCAGAATAAATTGCGCCATCAGCCGCCTTGGCCAAAAACGTAACAGCCATGACGACCTCAAGCTGGTCTGTGACGGGGAAGAATTCATGTGTTGTCGTGATATGAGACAGCGTTTACTTGAATGGCTTGATCAATGTCCTTACCACCTCATATTCCTTATCACTGGTCTTGGCAAATCCCGAGTAACCGGGGCTCAGGGCATCGATTACCGCCTTGTGTTGTGAATTCTTAACGTCTAACTTCAAAAAGGCCGCCTGAATGCGTTTAAACACCTTGGGGTCGAGATTGCCTCTGGCGGTAATGTTGTAGGGTGGCAGGTCCGGCGAACTATGGATTATGCGAATACCGTTGTCCTGCCACTTGAAGGCGGTGGTGTCCTTAAGGATACCGGCATCAAAATCATGGTGCAGCACACTGCGCACAATATTGTCGTAGTGCCCAAGAAAATCATACGCGCCGAGCTTTTCCAACGGCATTCCGGCTCCCACTACGACAGCACGCTGCAACAGGGCTGCACTATCGCCGAGGGCGAAGCGCTTACCCGCCAGGTCTGCAACCGTCTTGATTGGGCTGTCGCTTCGCACCACGATCATCAATTTGAAAAAGCCCATGCCATTGGTCATGGTCTTGACCACCAATCTGGCATGCCCCTGATCGTGGGCCTGGAGATAGGCCACCGGGGTCAGATAGGTAATATCGACATTTCCTGCCACCACCTCGCTGATGGCGCCCGCCATATCGGGTGACAGTTTGAGCACAACCGGCTGGCCCAGTTCCTCACTGAGATATTTGGTCAGGGGTGTCAGCCGCTTGTGCATGACCGCCGGGATATCCATAGCGACCGAACCAAACTGGATTGGGGTAACGGCATGCAGGACTGACCAGGGACTAAACAGACAGGACAGCAGGAGAACTCTTACGGAAAATATTGGCTTCATCGCGACACTCACACGGTTATTTCAGCTGGAAATAGCAGGGTAAATATCGGCCAAGCCCATACGGTGCTTAACACTATTTTTCTAAATCAGGCCAACCCAGCCGCACAGACAGGTACAGCCGCGACGCACAAAGCCTTACTTTAAAGGGTGTTCATTTGATCTTGTTGAAGCGACCCGAGTGCGTAGCAGTGGGTAACGCGATCCCGGCCCGCGCTCTTGCTATGGTACATTGCCCTATCGGCATTTTGATACAGCTCCGTTCGCTCCTCATCGCTAGAATCCTTCTTGATGGTCGCCACCCCAATACTGATCGTGATATTCAGGCGGGTATCGCCATAGCTAAAGTGCATGCCTTTGATGTGCCTACGCATTGACTCGGCAATACGCATGGAGGTGGTCTCATCGGCACGCCGACAGATCGCGACGAACTCCTCACCACCGATACGGCACAGATAGTCGGTAATACGCAGCATGGATTTTAATTCCTGCGCGAACTTAATCAGCACACTATCCCCACAGGGGTGGCCGTAGGTATCGTTGATAGTTTTAAAGTGATCAATATCGATTACCAGGATACTGATGATGTCGCCATAGCGCCGTGACAACTCGATTTCACTGTTCATTAGCTCCTCAAAGCGCCGGCGATTATTGAGTCCCGTCAAGGCGTCGGTGATCGACATCTTCTTGAAGTCATCACTCATTTCCCGCAGCTCTTCTGACTGTTGCAGGAGGCGCCGATTGGTCTCGATCAGTTGACTGTCTGCCAGTTGCATCCTGGACTGGAGCTGTGCGTTCGCCTGATTAAGCTGGGAACTCAGATTATTAAACCGCTCGCCGAGCTGACCGAACTCATCGCGCGAGGTAACCGGTACCTTGCCGACAAAAATGCCATTCTCGTCCAGACTATTATCCAATGCGTCAGACATACTACTCAGGGGGCGAATAATGATGAAGGAAAGCGCGATGAATTCACCCAGCGCGATAAGCAGGATGATCAGCACCTCTCGACCGAATAGTGAATATTCCTGAGATTCGATACGTTGAACGGTATTACGCGTGTTGAAGCCGAGGGTCAGGGTACCGAGCTCGACACCGTCAAGCTCAATCACCTGTTTGAAGAGATAGGAGGCGATCTCCTGACTGGTAATCAGCTCACCAGACTCTGCCATGACGTGGCCTGCCTTATTCGTCACCCTGGCATAGTCGATATCATCCGATGCGGTTACCTCGTCCAGTAACAACTGGATGGTATGGTAGTCGTAACCCACCACACTGAAAGAGAGCGCCTTGGCGACAAAACGACTGATGTCCGAACCACGCTGCTGGATCTCTTTGTGAAGGTTCTTCTCCTCCTGCCGGACAGCAAACCAACCATTAATACTCAATGCAATAAGTAAAACCGTCAGCAAGACTAACAACACCTTCTGGCGCACGCCGAGGCGAAATAGAGAGGCGACACCTCTCGCCTTAATCATCGCGAAACCTTTTTATGCATAGGCGTGAACCGTATACCACCAGTCATTCGATTTGGGCGCATCCAGCTGCCTCACCTGACAAGAAACACTGCAAAGGGGATCGATACTTCCAAAGTATTGAATCTGGTGCCACGATTCGGCACTCCATAATGTATCGGTATACTTAGACGTTTCTTTAAATAATAGTTAGTCTGGAACTGGAGTAAGACGTTAGGCTGATTTATTTCCTTGGCGACCGCCCGATGCATTATTAAGGCGAGTGGTAGTGTAAAAAACTAGGGTGCAACCAGGGCCAGGGCATTGTGCTTGGCCTTGATGAACTCAAGATGGGAGACATAGATTAAATCGGCAATGCGACGAATCATGTGCTCTTCGTGCGAGTCCAACTCTCCATCTGCATAGGCAATCTGCCACAGGTACTCAATGAGTTGGAATTTCTGTGCCGAACTGTAGTTACGCGCAATCAGACTGGTGAAGCGATGAAAGTCCGTTGCCTCACGGGCCTCTATCCGTGCCTGTCGGTAGAGCTCATCGGTCTCGACCTCCGTCAGCGCAAATTTTTTCATTAGTGCTGCACGCACGGCCTGGATCTCGCTCTCATGAACCTGCCCATCCTGCCGCATCATTTCAATCAACAACGCCGCCGTGGCCAGTTTCAGACGATGCTCTATGGCACCCGGGGGTTCGATACCACCTTGTTGTGCCAGAAACCGTTTAATTCCATTCAGCATAAATTCTCAATCCCGATAATTTCAGATGACGCACATCTTGCGCCTACACGACCCAGGCCAGGACCACTGCCAAGAGCCCAAAACCCAGCGCAAGCGAGGACAGGATCCGATTATTGCGTACCGCTAATACCAGATTCCGATTATTCTTCGCCAGTTCCTCAATGATTACAGCCTGCTGTTCGAGCAGCTTCGTCAACTCATCCAGTTTTTCGGCCGTGGGTTGGGCGGGACCAGGCCGACGCTTTCGAATGACCTGGATAATATCTGCCGCCGCCGAGATCAAACCCGGTGCTGCCGCTAAAACGGACGCAAGGGGGAAGGCCATACAGGGCTCCTTATTTTTAAGTCCATATCACACATGGGCGAAACATCACGCTATGGTTCTAAAAATATCGCGTAACAAATTGTCACAAATTACCGTGGTTTTTTGACCGACTGCACATAGACATATCTTTGTTATACATCTTTACTAAGCTGCAACCGCACCCAAATACTAACACACGCCCCAGCATAAAATTAACGGACTTGCTATCCACGCACAGAGATAAAAATGCAACACCGTAACAATACATCCGACACCACCCGCGACTCGAAAGTTCATTGGGTTGACCGCTTGCATGGGCCAGCGGCAGCGTGGCTGATCCTGGCATTTTCATTCGTCATCACGGTCGTGGCGTGGAAGATATCAAACGACTATGCCGAAAGTCGGGCACAGGAACGCTTCAACTATCAAATCGCCGAAGCACAAAATGCGATCACCAAACGCTTCATCAATTACGAACAGGTGCTGATGGGCGGGCTCGGTCTGTTTAAGGCGTCCTCCAACGTCACCCGCGAAGAGTGGCGCAAATACATCGACACCCTCCAAATCGATACCTTTTTTCCCGGTACCCTGGGCGTCGGCTATGCGCTCTGGATAAGCCCAAAGCAGCTTTCAGGTCATATTAAAAAAATTCAAGCAGAGGGTTTTCCGACATTCACGGTACACCCAGAGGGAGAACGCGAACAATATAGTTCCATCGTCTATATCGAACCCTTCACCAAGCGCAACATACGCGCCTTCGGTTATGACATGTACTCAAACCCGATCCGGCGGGAGGCGATGGAACGGGCGCGCGACACCGGCGAGACGGCCATCTCCGGCAGAGTTACCCTTGTGCAAGAGAGTACGTCGGATGTGCAACACGGCTTTCTCATCTATGTCCCTCAGTATCGACATGAGGTACATACTGTTCAGGAACGCCGTGACAATCTGGTCGGCTTCGTCTACAGCGCCCTACGCATTGGCGACCTGATGCACGGCATTCTGGGTGTTGGCCTGCCCGAGCTGGATTTTAATATCTATGACGGCACTGTACAGAATAACGACGCGCTGATGTATCGATCCAACCCGGATGCCGCCAGGACGCCCGTAGCAAGACCGCCCACACTACGTGCCCTCCAGACACTACAGATTGGCGGCCGCACCTGGAGCATTGAGTACCACACCAACCAACGTTTTGATCGCGCCACCGCGACATCGCAACCCTTTATCGTTGCCGCTGGCGGCATCGTCATCGATTTTCTGCTGTTTTACATCATCCTTGCACTTGGACGCCTGCGCACTCGCGCACAAACCCTGGCGGACGAGCGCATGCAGAAACTACAGACACAGGAGATACAATTTAAGGCCCTGACCGACAATGCCAGTGACGCCATCATCACGTTGGATGAGTCCGGCGCCATTACTTACTTTAACAAGACCGCACAGGATATCTTTGGCTACACCGAACAAGAGGCCAATCAAAAACCTTTTCTCGTCCTTATCGCACATTCACATCACGCCCATATCGCTGACACGATGCAAGGGCTTGTAAAACAAGCCGCTATCACACAACACTCCGGCCGAATGGAGATGGAGGGGATAACAAGTAACATGTTGGCGATACCTCTTGAGGTATCAATTTCGAAGATCATTAGTGATGAGCGATTAAACTATACGGTAATTGTGCGTGATATCTCCGAGCGCAAGCGCATCGAACGAATGAAGAGTGAATTCATATCGACCGTCAGTCACGAGCTGCGCACTCCGCTTGCAGCCATTAGCGGTTCACTCAGTCTGGTCGAAAATGGCGTGCTTGGTCCGGTCAGCGAAAAGATGCTGATGCTAATCAAGACGGCATCGCGAAACTGCATCCGCCTCAACACCCTGGTCGATGACATACTGGATTCCGAAAAAATGGCCTCGGGAAAGATGCGCTTCAACATTAGCCCCTGTGAAATTGCCCCGCTCATCGAGCATGCCATCGAGATCAATCAACCCTTCGCGGCCAAGGCAGGCGTCAGCATCGAGATGATTGAGAGTATCCCCACGACACTCATGGTCGACCCGGATCGCCTCATACAGGTCATCACCAACTTGCTTGCAAACGCCATCAAATTCTCACCCGCGGGTAATAAGGTTGAAGTAGGCGTAGGGGAATATGCACGGCAGATACGCATTTATGTCACTGACCATGGCAGCGGCATCCCGGAGGCCTTCCGCAGTAAAATATTCGAGAAATTCGCCCAGGCCGACTCGACCGATGCGCGCAAATACGGCGGCACCGGTCTGGGCCTGAGTATTGTGAAATTTATCGTCGAACAGTTTAACGGCAGTGTGGACTTCACCTCTGTCCCCAACCAGAAAACCACCTTCTACATCACCTTGCCGAGCGAGGAGGTGGCGAGATCGCGCGCCTCATAGCCAAAAATTTCGTTAGGACTCCATACCCGAGGTTTTCGCCGCCTTACCCTCATAGAGGTGCAACAAGGCGCGTGAGGTGAAGACCATTTTCTCGTTCCAGCCGAAGCCGCGAATCAAACGTCCCGTCACTGAGTCGGTAAAACCAACCTCCTCACCATCATCCATCAGCACGCGGTAGTCAATGGTGAGCTCGCTCCCCGCAGCAATGTCCTCCAGCGCAAAGATAAAACCCAGGTGCCAGAGACAATTGGGGGCAAAGGCGTGATTGATGAAAAAGATATCGCTCTTCTCCGGGTCGACGGTATAACCGTCCTCGAACCAGCGTATCGAGGAATTGAACTCCGCCGAGTCAGGTGGTAAACACATCAGTTCCACGCGGCTATACACCTCATGTACCTGATTTGGAACGACCAGAATTTTCCCCCGCGGGATGGCCTCGGTTGTGAACAGCCCCAAACCGGCGCAGGGGATCAATGAGGGTGCGACTTGAAAATTAAATCGGAGCATAGTGGAGAGGCTTTGTAGTGAGCGTGGATTTCAGCGTTATTATAGACCTCTACCCAGAGGCGAGACATCGGTACATAAACATAAGCCCCTATTCACGCCCGTGATTTAAACATACAGGAGGTATGGCGATGATTACCTATTTATATTGGCTGCTGGTCCTGGCGCTCATCGCTGGGGCGCTCTACATGCTCGGTCTCAAACTCAAACAGTGGAAATACGCCCTCATTAGCGGGGCCGTCATCCTGCTCCTGGGCACCGGCGCCTACTTCTTCCATTTCCAGCAGATCTTCGTCAAGCGCTACGGCGGGGTCATGAGCATCGAGGTCCCCGAGGGGCAACTACACCTCGCCGCCACCTGGAAAGACGAGAACCTGTGGATTGAAAACTACGACCCCAAGACCAATACCTGTTACTTCAGCGAGTATTCACGCGGCAATCTGCTCCAGGGCCGGGTCACCCTCAAGCAGTGCAACCCCCTCCTGCGCCAACATTAGGGGCCAGAAAAGACCGAGACCTTGTGAGGAAGCGGCACCACCGACCCGAGTTTTGGGGTAGCCATCCAGAAAATACCCCATTAGCCACCCCTGTTAGCCCGGTTCATGGGCTCAACGGGGAGGCATTTTTGCCTGAATCCCCGCTTTGAAATGACCCCGCCCCGAGTTTCGGCTACAATTTGCGGCCGCTGTTTTCAGACAGCCCGTAAACCCCGGATCGTGGTCAGGGGCCGCGTTCATAAATTTATATAGAGTATTAGGAAAATGACTGATTTATCACACTATCGCAACATAGGTATTTTCGCTCACGTGGATGCCGGCAAAACAACGACCACGGAACGTATTCTCAAACTCACCGGCAAGATCCACAAGATCGGTGAAGTACACGACGGTGCTACCACTACCGACTTTATGGACCAGGAACGTGAGCGCGGCATCACCATCCAGTCCGCTGCCGTCTCCTGCTTCTGGAAGGATCACCGCCTCAACGTTATCGACACCCCCGGGCACGTTGACTTCACCATCGAAGTCTATCGTTCGCTCAAGGTACTCGACGGCGGTATCGGCGTGTTCTGTGGCTCGGGCGGTGTTGAACCCCAGTCCGAGACCAACTGGCGTTACGCCAACGACTCCGAAGTCTCCCGCGTCATCTTCGTCAACAAGCTGGACCGCATCGGCGCCGACTTCTACCGCGTGGTGAAACAGGTTGAGACCGTCCTCGGCGCCAAGCCGCTAGTCATGGTTCTGCCCATCGGTGTCGAAGAAAACTTCAAGGGCGTCGTCGACCTGCTCACCCGCAAGGCGTGGGTCTGGGATGACTCCGGACAACCCGAAAACTACAATCTCGTCGACGTGCCGGAAGACATGAAGGCCAAGGTCGAAGAGTGGCGCGAGAAACTCATCGAAGGCGCCGTCGAAGAAGACGACGACCTGATGGGCCAGTACCTGGATGGCAACGAACCCTCTGTAGAAGAGATCAAGCGTTGTATCCGCAAGGGCACCATCGACCTGCACTTCTTCCCCACCTACTGCGGCTCCGCCTTCAAGAACAAGGGTATGCAGCTGGTGCTGGACGCCGTTATTGATTATCTGCCCTGCCCCACGGAGGTCAAACCCCAGCCTGAAGTGGACGAGGAAGGTAAG
>JAHEDA010000280.1 GCA_024641445.1 Gammaproteobacteria bacterium | reverse complement strand
GCTCAAGGTACAGGCCAGCATTCAGGGCGAGACGGTGCGGGTGTCCGGCGCCAAGCGCGATACCCTGCAAGAGGCCATTGCGCTGGTAAAAAAATCCATCGAGGATTTTCCGTTGCAGTTCCAGAACTTCAGGGATTAGGGTTTGCCAGGTATTTACTGATGTAGGTTGGGCTGAGCATGCGAAGCCCAACAGGAGTTTGGGAAAGACTGTTGGGTTTCATGTTATTTGGCTCAACCTACGGGCTCTCAATATACGTCTATATGAGGACTTAACCTTGCAAAACCAGACCCGGCTGTATATCTTTAAAAAGCACGTATACGGATGCTTGTCTCAAAATATTAATTATTATATCAATAACAAGGGGGTCATCATGGATAAGTTAATTCAAGTTATATTCGTTACCTTTATTGCGTTTACATTGAATGGCTGTACTAATGCAATCAATGGCAAAGTAACGGGTGGCGGCACGATTGTATCTGCGTCAGGCAATGGCAAGGCCAACTTTGGCTTCAACGCCGATTCATGTAGTGGCACTGCCAAAGGCAATTTTAATTTTCATGACATGAACTTTGGCGCAGACACGGGTGGTGTAAAAATGAATGGCTCAGTGGGAAAAGCCGATCACTGCGTAGCCTCAGGTACAGGTGAGAGAGTCAACACGATGTGTACCGAGTGTGCAGACGGCTATTTGGTCACGCTTGACTATAAATCGACAAATCCAAAGAAACCCGGCGAAGGCCAGGCAACCGTTTGCGCCAAGGATAATGGTCAAGGAATGAAGGCAACCAGTTCTGATAGCATCTGGGTGCGTGCAACGAGTGGCCCGTATGCGGGCTACTACAATAAAGGCAATGTTCAGGGGAATATCAAAGAACATTCTTGCGATTAAATCGCACAATCTATAATTTCATAAATGATAGTCAGACTTAGGCCGCCAGAAATGGCGGCCTGGAGTTTATCCTGCTTCTCGAGAAAACTCTCGCTAGTATCAGTCCGATAGGTTAATACTACCGACCCTTCACTCTTATAAATAGCCTCTCGGTGTATCAGGTGGGGTATCACTGCAAGTAACCGATGAACAGGTGAAGAAATGCTACACAGGTATTTCATGCAGTTCTGGAATCTAATGATAATTTATTATCCTCTTAACGAGGTGTCGTTAGGGTAGGTTGGGCTAAACTGGTTTCATAGAGTTTTTGACAGGGCATAAACATGCTGATACCAATGCTCGGTGATCAGGTCCCTTCTCGTGGCAATCGCTTCAGTAAGTGGCTGGGTCGTGTATTGTTGTGCCTGCTTCGCTGGCGGATTGAAGGCAACATCCACAACACACCAAGGATTCTATTTGTCATGGGCCCACACACCTCGTGGTGGGACTTCTCCAACAACTTTGCCGTGTACCTGGCGATGGGCTTCCATGCCTCGTGGTTCATTGCCAATAAATATACCAAAGGCCCGGTGGAAAAAGTGTTGGGATTTTTCGGCGCAGTGCCGGTGGAGAGAAACGAGCGCAGCGACATGGTGTCGCAAATGGCCGTGCAGTTTCAGGCGCATGAGCAATTCATTCTGGGGATATTTCCGGAAGGCACTCGCAAACCTGTACCCAAATGGAAAACCGGCTTCTGGCACATCGCCAAAAAGGCGCAGGTGCCCGTGCAATTGGTGGCGGTGGATTATGCAAAACGCGCCACGGTGTTCGGCCCCGTCATGCAATTATCGGAAGATATGGAGAAGGATATTCAAACCATGCGTGCGTATTTCAAATCGGTAGCCGCCCGATATCCGGAAAAGGCCAGTTATTCAGACTGAGCGAGTAATCTGGATAAGTTACTCCACATTCAATATTTGATCGGTTCATGCAATTGAGCATGTGTTGCAATGCAAGTCCTGACCTCGCAACTGTTTCGTTTGCTCAAGTATGTAGATTGGACTGAGTGTGCGAAACCCAACGTGTTCACGGTGAAGATTATTGGGCTTCATGATATTCAGCCCACTCTACGGGCTACTCAGCCCAATCTATGAATAAGCCAACAAAGAGTCGGTGACAAATCTCAACTTTTTTAAATTGTCACTGACTCTTGTTATTTACTGGTTAGGTTGAATCTGTGCATTACCACTTAGCGGGGTAAGCAGGTTTTTAAGATCGGCCAGACCTGGGTCGGGTGATACCGTTACGAGATATCGTCCCACTGCCAGTTCCTTGCTAACCTCCGGCTTGTATTTCTGCAGCATAGACAGAACTTCCGTAATCGTGACTGGCGAGACAATCGTTACAATGTACTCGCCTTTAAATTTAACTTCTTTGGAACCGGACCACTCAAAAAGTGATGATGATTGATACCCTTCAGATACACAGCCACCTAACATAATAGCCGCTATGAGCAGAGTTATATTGCGAATAATCCGAAAATGCATATCACTGTACCTCTGGTAGTTGCACCAAGTGGTGCAGAGGGAGAATAGCAGACTAATCTAAAAACTCAATCGCTCCAATTACTGACTGTCGCCAAAAATTAATCCAGTATGTAGGTTGGGCTGAGTGTGCGAAGCCCAACGTGCTCGCGGTGAAGATTGTTGGGCTTCATGATATTCAGCCCAACCTACGGGCTAAAAATCGTAATCGGGTTGAAATCGCCTAGGAATATTTTTGTCAATACAATCATGCATATTTGAATCTGTTGTATGTTTAAGGTTCGGATTGTTTTTTTGTTCTAGGGAAGTTCCTGTATTCATAAAATTCGAAATAGGAAGCTAGTCTGAAAAAAAATCAGAGAAAATTATTTCATAAAATCCATAATGATAAATAACGCTGGATATTGATTGTGTCTGGTGATTCAGGAGCAGAAAAAGGCCTCTTAGAAAATTAGAGCCGCTCACTAATAGATATGTTTTTTACATTTTCAACGCAAAAATACTGCATTACATCTGGTTTTTATTTAGTGAATAGATTAGATGTAAAATCTGCATGCGTGGCTTTTCCTCGTGATGATTATATTGCTAATATCCTTTGGATATTGTCATGCTGTTCATTATAAAAACGACCTTCAGAAACTCCTAATATTTTCTTTGTTCCATCTGGTCTTCCTCATAAATACTAAACACCCTGTTAAATAAAACGGAGATTTGTAAAAAATTGGAAGCAAAATAAATTCCAAGGTGCGATGGCGAGTTCAAGAGAAATGCTGTGGATATGCTAATTCATGAAAAATCTGTTCAACAGGTTGCATCCGATCTGAGTGAGTCAGAAAATTAATTTCATTAAAGGCCGTGTGTCAAACCAAGGGTAATTACCGACAAGAATTCTCAATATGACGTACGGTAGCGATTGCTGATGGAGACAGGTAGGCGTGGTAAGCACGTCGTCACGCCGCTAACTTCACTTGATGAACCGCCTTTGACGGTTCATCAAGTATTTCCTGCTCTTGGATTCCGCTGGAATTATTCAGGTTTCTCAGAACTTGCATTGCAAGCGCTGGTTACGCCAGCGTCTTAAACACCTTCCCCGCCGCCTTGAGGGTGTTATCAATATCATCTTCAGTGTGGGCGCTGGAGACAAACCCGGCCTCAAACGCAGAGGGTGCGAGGTAGACGCCTTCATCCAGCATGCCGTGGAAAAACTTTTTGAAGCGTTCGACGTTACACTTGCTCACCTCGGCAAAGTTGTTCACCTGCTTCGCATCAGTGAAGAACAGGCCGAACATGGCGCCGACCTGATTGGTGCTGAACGGAATATTTGCGGTGTTCGCTTTTTCACG
>JAHEDA010000279.1 GCA_024641445.1 Gammaproteobacteria bacterium | reverse complement strand
CATCGCGGGTACGGCGGTGTTGACGATGGTGGAGTCCAACTGCTCCATGAACAGTGCCGTTGCTACGACCCAGGGCAGGTATGTCTTGGTGGCGTCTTTATTCATAAAATACATCTGTGCAGTAAACAGGTAATTAGAGTTTGTTTCTACTCGTTGTATTCATAGTGTTCTCGAACAAAGTAGATACTGAGTACGGTGGTTGCGCCATCAAGCATAAATGAATCGTGGTCTTGCCGCGAACAAAACCCGAAGAATGTGCAGAAATGGGGCGCAAATGGGCCTTGGCGGGGCTTGAACTTTGCCATGCCAGCGGGTAGCGTGACCAAGTATCGGAACACGCTGCTTAATCCAGAATCTCAAGGATGGACCTTGCGCTATGAACATACTCCTGATCGATGACCACCCCCTGTTTCTTGAAGGACTGCGGCACGTCCTGCTGCAACTCGACAACAATATCCTGACCCAGACCTGCGGTAGTTGCGAAGAGGCACTGCGACTCGATGACGATGATTTCGATCTGATTATGCTCGACATCAATCTGCCTGGTATGTCGGGCCTGGAGGGCCTGCAACAAATCCGGCACAAGATCCCGGCCGCGCCCCTGGTGGTGATGTCGGCATCCGAGGATCGCGCCAAGGTTTTGCAAGCCATTGAGTCGGGTGCCAAGGGCTACATCCCCAAGTCTTCCTCACCCGAGATAATTCTCACGGCCATACGTCTGGTACTGTCCGGCGGTGTGTATCTGCCCATGGCCGTGTTGGAGATGATGAATTCCAGTCAGGCAAAGGTTAGTAATGACGAAGGTCAGGTCCTGACACCACGTCAGATTGATGTGCTGAAGTTAATCGCCGAAGGGCACTCCAACAAGGCCATCGGCAATCGATTGAGCATGGCGGAAAATACGGTGCGTGTGCATGTGAGTGCGATATTGCGTTTTCTCAATGTCGCCAATCGTACCGAGGCCGGTGTGGCGGCATCGCGGAGGGGACTGTTGTCCGAGATGGAACTCTAATGCGTTTTGGCTTTAATTGGCTTTGACCTGCTCCAACAGATAACTCATCAAACTCCGCAGTTTGCCCGTAGCGACCGGCTTGTGTATCAGGCGAAAGCCACTGTCTTTGGCCTCGCGCAGGCGTTGCGGGTCAGTATCGCCGGTAAGAATGATGGCAGGTACGTCTCTCTTGCACAGGGCATGTAGCTGTCTAATGGCCTCAATCCCGGTTTCCTCTTCACGTAAGCGGTAGTCGGTGAGAATGATATCGATCGAGCAATGCCCCCCGGTCACCTCAAGTGCCTGTGCGATCGATTCGGCCTCCATGACCTCACACCCCCATTCCTCCAGCACCTTGCGCATACCGATGCGGATAATCGTCTCGTCATCAATAACCAGCACACGTGTGCCATGTAGGTCCGCGGTGAAGGCCTGCACGGGTTTTTCCTGCGGGATATTGGTCCCAACGCAGGGGACGCTGATGCGAAATGCGGAACCCTTGTTTGGGGTGGAATCAACGCTGAGTTCACAGTTGAGCAGAACAGCCAGGCGTTTGACAATGGCGAGACCCAGCCCCAGACCCTTGCGTCGGTCCCGCTCGGGATTTTCGATCTGGTAAAACTCTTCAAAGATATTGTCCAGCTCATTCGCGCTGATACCGATGCCGGTATCGTGCACCTCGATGCGCAGCTGCTCACCGCTGCGGCGACAGCCGAGCAGCACACTGCCCTGTCTGGTGTAACGAATGGCGTTGGAGACCAGATTGCGCAGGATGCGTTCGAGCATGGCCGGGTCGGTCTTGATCATGAAGCCACAATCAACGATACGCAGGCGCAGACTTTTTGTCGCCGCGATTTCATTAAAGTCAGTCTGAATGCGTTCCAGGATCGGTCGTAGCGGGAATTCACTAATGCGTGGTTCGAGTACCCCGGCATCGAGCTTGGAGATATCCAGCAGGGCATTCAATAAGTCGCTGAGGGCGTCGGTAGAAATGCGAATGTTATCGACGATGCTCCGCACCTCGGGGTATTGGATGCGGTTTTCCAGCGCATCGACAAATAGGCCGAGCGCGTGCAAGGGTTGACGTAGGTCATGACTGGCGGCGGCAAGGAATTTTGATTTCGACAGGTCGGCCTGCACCGCCTCTTCGCGGGCCTGTTCGGCCTGGGTGTTTTTGACGACGAGGTCGTCTACCAGGTCACGGTTTTCCAGACGTAGCTCGATGGATTTAATTACCGCTTGTCGCATATTGCGGCCGCTGATCAGGATGACGCTCAGATAGAGCAAAAACATCACGCCAAGGGTTGTATCAAGTTTTCTATCACCCATGAAAAAACCGATCGCAAACAGCAACAGCATCGAGCCCGCGAAGGCTACAAAGGACCTGAGATAGGGCGCGAGGACCGCAAGTCCAGCGGCCGACACACCCAGCGCCATGATAGAAAGAAACACGGTAGCCGAGGGGTCCTGCAATACGCCAGGCCAGAAGATGGTGATACCCCAAAGCACGCCGGTGATCCCTGCGGCAAATGGAAACAGTCGAATCCAGTAATTCGCCTGGGACGCAGGGGGTTGAATGCGTCGGTACCGGGCAACCACTAAAATCCACGCCAGCGTCTGCCCTATCAAAATGGTCGACCACAAGAGCAACCAGAAATCTGGCACCATGTGCCACAAAAAGACTACGACAATAATGACAGCAATGGCGTGGCCGAAGAGAATAGAGTAGATAGGCTGAAATAAAAGGATCTTACCCAGTTCGTGCAGCACGATGTCATTGATAACCTTTGATGACGGGGATGCGGGCTTGTCCGTGCTATGGAGCATAGTTTGATTGCCGTCCGAATGATCCTCTATCAGCATAGTAAAGCAATTCTCAGCTCAAATACATTTATATGCTGATTGAGCAAGCAAGCGCTTAACGAAATCGTGGATTGGTAATGCCGTGCCTCGCGCGGTTTCCCTGCGAGGCACGGTGTCGTTACCTTTAGTCGTTCAGGTCACCTGTCCTCGTTACCAGATAACGCAGCAGGAACCTGCTACAGCTAGGAAAGCTGCTCCAGCGATTTGAACCAAGATACCCAGTCGGAATTTGATTCTTGAAGCTGATACCTGTGTTCCAATCGAATTTCTGAGGATATACGGTCCAGATGTCGCCATAGAGTTTCACCTGGTCTCGACCGTCATAGTGCAGCCTGACCGTAACCGGGTTCGTGTAGTTTAAAGATCCCACCGGAAATTGATGTCGAGCACCGACTGAAGACAGGAACCCACCCCACGCCTCCTTAACTACGTGAGTAACCCCGGTACCGTCCTCAACCCAAAAATTCGATGAGACCAAGGTATGTACAACAGGGAGGCAAAGCTTGCTCGACTTCTCTGCCCACTGCACGTCGACCACTTGAATCGTGTACTCAGAGCCGGTAACCGGGATGCTGGCCTGTGTACACTCACTGAGATTGTAGTTCGTCGTCTCGCTGACCCGTGCAGTAGTGTTATCTGCCAGATTTCGGATGGTGTACGAGATGGGTCGTGCCGTCGTGAGAGCTGCGTCGGTATTAAAGTATGAAGAGAGCTTGCCTGACTTAATCACGTCAGCCGCATTAGTGGCGTCACCACCGATGGCCACGAGTTTGATCTCGGAGCTTTGCAGTAAGACCTTCTGAGCATCGGTAAGACTGCCTCCCTGTCCCTCGGCGGAGACCTCAAGTGCCGCCCTGATCTCAGCCTGCGTGCCGGTCGTAGCAGATGGCGACGCCGACGCGGCCCGCGCGCGTCTCGTAG
>JAHEDA010000278.1 GCA_024641445.1 Gammaproteobacteria bacterium | reverse complement strand
GGATACAGTGCGGTCCGGGTATCGACCCTTTATTTGGCGTATCGAGTCGTAGAGGGCCTTATAGTTGGGGCCTTTGCTCGTGGTCGGGATCGTACCGATGGTGCTGCCACGATTATCGCGCAGGGTGAAACCGCCCTCACGAATGATGACGTGCAGCTCAAATGGCACATTGGGGTTTTTTACTGCGGCACCAGCGGCGTCTGCCGGGGGCAGATGTAGCTCAATCACGGTTAAGTGGGTGAAGACGGCCGTGACTAACAGAAACGGTACCAACACCACCATCAGATTCATAAAGGCGGTGACATTGATCTCGATGGCCTCCATCGAGCGGCGTGAGCGTCTACGACGGGCCATGATTTAGGCGCCGTGCTTCTTGGCCATCATGAGATTGACAAACTTTACCGTGGCCATCTCCAGGCTGTCGATGATCTCGGCCGTCTTGGTCTGTAAAACGGTGTGGATTAATAGCAGCGGGATGGCGGCTATCAGACCAAAGGCGGTGGTGTTCATGGCCACCGAGATGCTGTTGGAGAGTATTTCACCCTTCAGTGCCGGGTCGACGGCGGCGACGGCGGTAAAGGCCTGGATCAGACCGATGATGGTGCCGAGCAGACCGAGCAGGGTGGCGATGTTGGCATAGGTTGCCAAGTAGTGGGTGCGTTTTTCGAGCCGAGGAATAAATTCCATCATGGCCTCTTCCATGGCCGCTTCGATGTCATCACGCGAGGTGGCAGACTTGTAACGTGCCAGCCCCTGCGTGAGGATCTGGCCAACGGCATTTTTGGATTTGCTGGTTACGCCGTAGACCTGTTGCAGGTCACCACGTTGCAGGAGTGGAACCAGTTTGCTTAACAGACGCGAATTACTCAACTTGGCCGCTGTCAGGTACATGTAGCGTTCCAGCGAGATAGCTAAGCCAATGGCGAATACCACCATGATGGGGTACATGAAGGAGCCACCTTCCTGGAAAAATTTAAGGGCGCTTGCAAACATGACTTCCTCCACACTGTGCTGTTCGTGCCGGCTGCGCGGGGCGACCGGTGCCAATTAGTCCGTCTTCGTGCCGCATGGTGTACCAGTGGGCAGCGGTGTACAAGCCCTAATCATATCGTATATGGCGATGTCTCCTGTAGTCCCTGCGAGCCTTAGTGTTTACTGGGTCTCACTCTTATCAGTGCTGCCTTGCAGGCTCTGGTGCAGGATTATCTGGCGCCGAAAGACGTCGCGTTCCAGTGGTGTGAGCGCCTCGTTGACCAATTGCTGGAGCGGTGGTTCGTCCATGTCAGGGAGTTTTGAACTCTTCCAGGGTACGATATAGAGGACCTTGGGAAGTTCTTGATTGCCCACGATCGTAGTGCCTTCCATCTGGATCTTTTCTCGCGCAAGGCCAGGGCTTGCCGCGAGGCAGAGCCCGATGACACAGAACAAGGTCTTCATCCTGGGTGTCCTCCTGGTGATGGGCTACTCTTTTGCTGACGCTCAAGATCAACGATCCATTTTTCGACGGTTTTATCTTTATCGCCGTCGAGGGCCTGGTAACGGCGATACT
The DNA here is from genome assembly GCA_024641445.1 of Gammaproteobacteria bacterium. Taxonomy (GTDB): domain Bacteria; phylum Pseudomonadota; class Gammaproteobacteria; order UBA6429; family Thiohalophilaceae; genus JAHEDA01. Next base: position 2,237 of record JAHEDA010000278.1, on the reverse strand, counting down.
GCACAAGTGCCTCATTTACATCGCCAAGATACAAATCGAGCAGTATGCCGAGGTTGAGGTGGGCAAGTGCGTAACGGCTATCCAATTGTATGGCATGTTCATACGCGGCCTTGGCCATATCAAATTTCCCCTGTTTGCGCAGGGCAAGGCCGAGGTGTGCGTAAGCAATGGCGTGCGTCGGATTGAGTTCTATGGCCGTATTCAGTTCGTCCACGGACTTTTGATATTCAGACTGCGTGAGGAAGAGCATCCCGAGGTTGACGTGGGCCCCGGTCAGTTTGGGTTCGGCCCGTGCTATGCGCGTAAAGGCGCTGATGGCCTTGGTAGTCTGGCCAGCCTTCGCTAGGGCGACGGCTTGCCTAAAGGCCGCCTCCGTCTGCGTGCTGATGGGGACAGCACCCTGTGGCAAACTTGTACAGGCCGAAATAAGTGCCCCAGATAAACAGAGTAAGGTAATTGTCTTAATACAACGCATCGGTGAACCCCTCGGCCTTTTCTGTCTTGGCGTAGCGTATCGGGAAGAGTTTACGCAGTGCGGTCAGGCTTTTTTCAACCCATTCATCATAGATACCCCTGCGAGTGTTCTGTACGTTGCTGGTATGAATACTGATGGCCTTTTCTTCAAATGGATAGGCCTGCTCTTCCAGCAGCAAGTTGTATTGCTCCTGTTCGTCAGGTTTGAGATTGGCCGGGCGTTTTGAGCTCATCAGGCTACTGGCGAAATTACTGTAGACATCCGCGATGTGATAGGTGGATGCGGTAGTTACCTCGGCAACCCGATATTCAAGGGCGCGTTGATAGGCCTTGAGGGTGGTCTCCATCAGGGCCTTCTTTCTCGCCAGGGTCTTTTTCAGTGGTGTCCCCAGGGTAGCCTGTTTATATTGCGTGTAGTACGGAATTGCTAACAACAGTGTTGCATTGGCAGCGAGATAACGAGTGCGGTCTGTGCGCTGTTTGCCGCCCTGTCGATCGGCCTTGACGATCTCATTCAGCCAAATACCCCACTCCCTGGGTTTATTAGTCTTGCGATAAAATTCCGCCAGATAATTCCGCGCCTCAACCGACTCCGTGAGTGGGTGAGGAAAGCGTTTGACGTATTCGTGATAGATACGAATCGCATCGGTCTCGTGTTTGTGTTCACGATAGAGCGCTGCGGCCTGCCACAACATCTGCCGTTGATAATTACTATCTTTCTTACCGCGTGCCAAACGCTCCATCTCTCCAGCCGCCTTAATCTCCTGGCCGGTCTTGGAGTAGATGAGCGCAAGCTTTTCACTGACTCCGTCATTGAGACTGGGATGGTTTGGAAAGGCGCGACGGAAATTCTCCAGCACCTTACCCGCCTGCTGGTAGTCATTCGCTTGAATGAAAATTGTGGCGGCATCGTACTCCGCCGTAGCACGATAGCTTGACCAGGGTACGGCTTGCCCTACGCGTAGGAAGGTATTCGCAGCGAGTGTCGGGTTGATTGCGCGCTGTTGCTCACCCTGTTTATAGATGCTGGCGGCAAGACGTTCACCAATATCGCGATAGGGTTTATCCTTGGGCGTATAGAGGGGCAATAAGGTGCGGTAGGCCAGCTCGGCCTGTGCGAAGGCCCCCAATTCGAACTGAGAATGGCCATTGACAGTCCAGGCTGTGCGCAATAACGCATTGTCTTTCAGATCAGGTATTGCGAGGAGTGTCTGCGAAGTACTCAGTGCCCGTAAATAATCTTTTTGTGCGTAGAGTCTTTCTGCTGTATCCGCCAGGACCATTGGTACAAATTTGTGTTGAGGGAAGGCCTTGCAGTAGCGCAAGGCGCTCTCTATAGATTGTCGTTGGGTCTGTTGCAGTACATCGCCTTTGGCTGTTTCTTTGATCTTGTTATAGGCAAGGAGTGCGGCATAGGCGGCCTCGGCATCCTTGGGGTGTGGCGGATATTGATAGGCTGTTTTTTCGTACTCCGTTACGGCTCGGGGGTAATTCTGAGCATCAAATAAAGATTCCGCCAGGAGGAAATTCATGTTGGCGGTATCGGCTGCCTTGGGGAAGGAGCGTATATATTCCGCATACCATCCCGCAGCCACGTTAAAGTCAGCCGGACGTTTGGTCTTTCTGGCCTCGGCATGAAAGTAGGTGGCCAGGTCCGTCAGGTGAGTTTTGAGTAGCGGGGTGATTTCATCGCGTACAGCTTGTGAGTGACGATTCCAGTAGCCACCATTGACGGCATATTGTTTGGTAAAACTCTGCTTGGT
>JAHEDA010000039.1 GCA_024641445.1 Gammaproteobacteria bacterium | reverse complement strand
CGCAGGTAGCTGCTCAGCATAACGTCCCACTCATCGACATTCGCCTGTCACAGATGGAACCCAGCGACCTGCGCGGCATCCCCTTTCGTAAGGACGAGCTGGTGGAGTGGGCGGTGCCCGCGATGTTGCCCGATGTAACGCGTCATGGCGCTCGCGGTATTCTGTTTCTGGATGAGATTACCTCGGCCCCACCCAGTGTCTCCGCCGCAGCGTATCAGTTGATACTGGACCGTAAATTGGGGGTGTACGAGGTACCTGAAGGCTGGGCGATCTTCGCGGCGGGTAACCGACAGGGCGATCGTGGTGTGACCTATACCATGCCAGCACCGCTGGCGAATCGTTTCTCGCACTTTGAATTTGACCTCAACACCGATGACTGGGTGGCGTGGGCCTACAACCACGGCATCGATGAGCGCGTGATTGCGTTTGTGCGCTTTCGACCTGAACTCTTGTTTGAATTTGATCCCGCCCATAACCCGGTGGCGTTTCCGTCGCCGCGTTCCTGGGAGTTTGCCCACCGTGGTCTGCAAAAATTTATGCACCATCCTGAATTGCTGCTGGGGACACTACAGGCCTGTATTGGCCCTGCCGCCGGCATTGAGTTGAAGGCCTTCGTCGATAATCTGGATCAGATGCCGGATATCGATGCCATCACCCGTGGCGAAGCCGTCCCCGCGCCGAAGGAGATCGACTTACAGTATGCGGTGGCTGCGGCCCTGGTTGGGCGCGCGATCCGCGCGCATCAGAAGGGCGAGGCCAAGACTGTTATTGGTAACATCCTCACCTATGCGAGCAAGTTTCCGCAGCGTGAGATGGGGGTGATGCTGGTATCTGACCTGCACCGCGCCATCGGCAGCGTGCTGTTTGAAGTGCCCGAGTTTGGGCAGTGGTCGAATGCCATTGCCGATATCATGCTCTACGAAAATTAAATCTTCCAGTTTGCATGGCAGAGTTAATCGATATTGAGACCAAGCTCAGTGCGGCGCGTACGCGACTGATCATCGATAAGCCCTTTCTCGGTGCCTTGGTGTTGCGCCTGCCCATGATCATGGCCGACCCCGAGTGGTGTAAGACTACGGCCACCGATGCCAAACACTTTTACTACAACCCCGAATACATCGAACACCTCAATCTGCGTGAAACCGAGTTTGTCCTCGCCCATGAGGCCCTGCACTGCGCGCTCTCGCACTTTGCGCGGCGCGAACATCGTGTCCGCCACCGCTGGGACCTGGCCTGTGACTATGCCATCAACCCTTTGCTGGTGAAGGATGGTCTGACGCCGCCGCCCGGTTCGTTGATGGATACCTCTTTTAATGGCATGACCGCGGAGGAGATCTACCCCTACATCAAGGAAAACGAAGACTCGGAGACCCTCGATCAGCACGTCTATGATGAATCCAACTCGGGTGGTACCAGTGATACTCCACCACCACCCAGAAGGGATGATGAACAGGGAGAAGGGGAATCGCAAAAACGCCAGCAGTCATCCTCTTCACAACAGCAACCGGGTGAGACGCCGAATCAACAACAAGACGAACAGGAGAATGGGGCACGCCAACCCCCGCCATTAAATCACGACGAGCGTGAGGTGTTGAAGGTACAGTGGCAGCAGCGTCTGGCGGGTGCGGCACAGCAGGCCCTGCAGGCGGGAAAACTATCGGGTGATATGGCGCGCCTGGTGGATTTTCTGTTGCAGCCACAGTTGCCCTGGCGCATGTTGCTCGCGCGCTATATGAATGGCATCGCGCGCGATGATTACAGTTACACCCGCCCCTCAACCCGACGCGGCGAACCGGCGATCTTTCCCAGCCTGCGCTCGGCCCAGATCGATGTGGTGGTGGCGCTGGACACCAGTGGCTCAATCTCGCCCGAGGAGATGCAGGAGTTTGTCTCAGAGGTGGATGCCATCAAGGGCCAGATGCGGGCACGCATTACCCTGGTGGCCTGTGATGACCATCTGGCGCCGGATGCCCCCTGGTCGTTTGAGCCTTGGGAGGAATTTAAACTGCCGCGTAATTTTACCGGCGGAGGCGGGACGAACTTTACCCCGGTTTTCGATTGGCTAAACACCCTCGATCGCATGCCCGACTTGTTGGTTTACTTCACCGATGCCGAGGGCGTCTTCCCCAAGGCTGAGGCCGCCTGCCCGGTGATCTGGTTGGTCAAGGGCAAGCACAAGGTGCCCTGGGGCGAGCGCATACAGCTCAATTGAGTGCCTGTGCCCTCTGCGCACCTAAGCGTATAATATCGACATGTCACAACTCTCGAATGAAGACAATCTGCGCCTGAATGTATTGTTGACTCAGCCATTACAGGCCGTTCGCATCGACGAAGGCAAGATGATCGTCCACGGGTTGACCGAACGCGGTGAGGCCAAGGTCCCACTGAATCCCAATTGCAAAGATGAAATGTATGTCCGTCGAGTGAAAGAATTGATCTCGACACACGTCATCGGCTCGCCAGGCGGTTATCCGGTCTATCTCAAACGCTGGACCCGCATGGGCCAGGCCCGTAGTGAGAAGAGTCTGGAGAATCTCCTCAAGCTGGGTGAGCCGGAGGCGGTCGTAGCCGTGGTGCACGCACCAGGTCTGAGTAACGAACTCGCACGTCGCGCCTGGTGGGCGATGTCTTCATCTGAGAATGCACGTCGAATGCTCCGTAATCAAGACGTTGTGCAAGGCAATATGGGCAAGATACTCGCTGAGTTTTTATTGGAGTTTCTGCCCTTCGAGGCCGAACCACGCGATATTATTGAAAGTGTCCGATTGGTGTTGCAACCGGGGCTGATTAGTGAGGAGGAGCGCGAGGGACTCTGGTCGAAAGGTCAGAGAAAAAATGCCTACCGCGTTGGTTTTCTTCACGCCGAACCCGATACCTTACCTGAGCATATCTCGGCGCACCCCCTGTTGGACCAGTACCGCGCACAACTAAAAGAGCTTGCAGGGACGGGCAATGTGGCGGCAGGTCTCTTGCTGCGAGTGATGGATTCACCTGGTCAGGTATTTCTAAGAACGGTCGATACCGTGATGCAGAAACCCGCCAACCAGGACGTGGTGGTTTCACTAATGGTCGCATTGGGTAATTATTTCCAGACCTTGCAACCTCATCAGGAACGTCGTCGAGAGATCGATGAGATATTGATCGAGTCCGAGGCCATGATCGAGGGTAGCCTCGAGTGTTGTCATACTCCTGCGATGAAGGAGCTGCTTGCACGTATGCCCGGGTTGAGGGCGCACTTGAAGGCCATGCTGAGTCTCTCCCTAGTGGGGGAATACATATTGAATCCTGTGCTCTCCACAACAGATGCGATGGGGACGGTCATGCGTCGAAAGCTTGAGCCGATCATTGGACCGATTGAGACGCACTACAATATCCTGCGCGGAACGCAAAGTTGACTTATGCCGGCGATTAATTTTTTCAAGCTCGCCGTGTCACTCACGATTAAATTGCCAGCGAACGCCCTGGCACAACACCTCGCGGCCTCACCCTATGTCGTGGGGGAACAGTTGGCAGAGGTTGTTAGCACCTATGTACGCAAGCATAAACTTGGATATTACCCTGCGCTGGATTTTTTTCGGCAACAGAATGAGCTTGATCCTGATCTGCTCAATGCCCTGGAGAATATCGCCTGGGTGGCGGCGAACATGGCGCGCGAAGAACTGCGTATTCGCCTGCGCCCGGTCTTTTCAAATATCACCTTTGAATCGATTCAAAACCATGTCTACACCATGCCGACCATGCGGCCGGGGCAGCCTAATGCCATTAACCTGTTGACGCGACATCTTACCCCCGACACCGTCAAGGTGAATCTGATTACGACGCTGGTGCAGAAACTTGAGGACGAGAAGAATGCCCTCACCTTTGCCCGGCACCTGGTTCAGCGGTGGTTGGAGAATCGGTTTGAGGCGCTGGAAATAAATAGTGTTGAAATTTATTGAGGACGGTTGCTTATGAAAAAGGCTGTGCTGTATTGCCAGAGTGGTTGCCCATATTGCACGGGGGCCGAGCGGTTATTAGCCAAAAAGGGAGTCGAGATCGAAAAACGTCACGTGGATCGCGACCCCGGTCTGTGGGATGACATCTTTGAGGCGGGGCGTGAAACGGTACCGCATATCCTAATTGGTGAGACGCTGGTGGGTGGTTTTGATGACTTGCAGGATATGGAAGAAGATGGTGAGTTGGACACTCTCTTAGCTGATTAGGCGGTTATTAGAGCCCTGCATACACGCGTTTTTTTGCTGTATGGCATGACGCTGTAAAATTAGTGGTGATTTAGCCATTTGCTTCGATGCTTGAGGCAGGCCTTCTCGGCCTTCGCGTCAAGTGAGAGCACGCAGGTATCCTTGACAGGCTCAGTCAATAGTACATCGAATTCCATCAACTCATCACGGCGAAAGGCATATAGATGGACCTGGCTATTGATGGGATAGCTGGCCAATAGTTTCTCTGCATTCGATTTTACGATCCTGATCCCATTCACAGCGATCAACACATCTCCAGCAGAGATGCCTGCGCGTTGGGCTGGACCGGCATCGTAGACGTGGGTAACCTTGGCGCCACCGCTGTCAGTTGCCAGTCTTGCACCGAGTGTGGGGTGAGGTTCACCCTGCGCCGGTTTACCACCCTTGTCATCGGCGTTTTCTCCGGCACGCAGGTTAAATTCTATTGCCATGTCGTGCAGTACTGACTTGAGGTCGGGGTCTTCTGTACCTGTAACATAGCGATTGAAGAAATCATTCAGATTCAGTTTGCTGATCTCGGCGGCGGTCTTCTCAACACTACCCTCTGGTACACCGACACCTGTACGACCGAAACGCGACCATAAAGCACGCATCACGTCATCGAGACTGATTTTGTGTTTGATCTCGCGTCGCAGGGTGAGGTCGAGGGCGAGGGCGATGAGGGCACCCTTGGTGTAATAACTGACGATGCCATTGGGGGCGTTCTCGTCCTGTTTGTAGAATTTACTCCAGGCATCGAAGCTGGAATCCGCCACGCTCTGTTTAAAACGCCCGCTGCCGCGCCATACGCGTGTGATGGTTTGGGCGAGCAGCTCCAGATATTCCTCCGCGGTAATAAGGCCACAACGTACCAGGGCCAGGTCATCATAATAGGAGGTGATCCCTTCGAAGGCCCACAACTGACGTGTATAGACTTCACGCGTGAGGTCATAGGGCGCGAAGGCCTCGGGCTTGATGCGTTTCACGTTCCAGGTATGAAAGTATTCATGACTGCAAAGGCCGAGGAGGGTGCGATATTCCTCCGTGATTTTTGCTTCCCCGCTAAGCGGCAGATCATTGCGGCTGCACAGTAGACTCGTGGAGCTACGATGTTCTAATCCCCCGTAGCCCTCGCCAACCGCCATGATCATAAACAGATAGCGATCCATCGCCGGTAACTCGCCGAACATGTCGATGTGGGTCTGGCAGATACGTTGTAGATCGGAGCAGAGACGTTTGGTATCGGCACGATGTCGACCTGTAATGACAACGTCATGGGGTAGGCCACCCGCCTGGAAACTGGCCAGGGTAAAGGTGCCCATCTCGACGGGGTGATCAATCAGTTCATCATAGTCACTGGCCATGTAAAGACCGAAGCCGTAGGGCGGTGCACCATTTCGCGGCAGGGTGGTGGCGAGTTGCCAGCGTTGATATTGGTTGCCCTGGGGCGGCAGTATCTCTACCCCACAGGCGTGTTGTTCGTAGCCCTGCACCATAAGAAAGAGACTGGTGCCGTTGAAGTATCCATGCGTGCTGTCAAGGTGTGCCGCACGGACCGAGAGGTCCCAGGCATAGACCTCATAGTGAATGATGAGGGGTCCTTCGCAGCGGCCAAACTGCCAGGTCTGCTTATCCAGCTTGCGGACAGCGATGGCCTCATCCCCGCAGTGCCCATGCAGGCTCACAATGTTGCGGGCAAAATCCCGAATCATATAACTGCCTGGTATCCAGGCTGGAAGCGAGACGATCTGCCCTTCGCTGCCGGGACTTTGGATGGTGCAAGTCACCTCAAACAGGTGGGCCTCCGGGTGTTTGGGAACGACCCGATAACTGATGGAAAAATTGGGGGACATCGTTGTTTTTCTGGTTAGGTGTTGGTGAGATCTAGGGCAATAGATCGACTTTGACATAGAGTTCGTCTTTGTCGTCGGTATGGCGCCGGGTACTCAGGTGCCCATCGTTCTGAAAGGCGTGCTCATTGCTCACGATACCACCTATGGACATCCATTCGCCAAGCTTACCGGACAGTGTCGTTTCCATCTGTTGCACCTCAAGCTTGCCGCCACCTTCACGACTGAGGTGGCTCATCCGTGGTCGGATGGAGAGGGTGACCTGCTGTCCACTGACGCGGGGGAGTACATCAAAACCCTGGGTGACATCTTTGTATCGGGTTGTCTCACTAACCGAACCGTCAGGGTTCTTCTGGCGCTCTACAATGGGAATGGCCTGACCGGTCTGGAGAGAGGACCATTGCCCCTCGGTGGTCTGAATGGCCTGAGTGCTTACGCCTTGATAGCGCGGTTGAGTGGAGTAGATCTGAACCTGTGCCGATGCCCCGCGTTGATCAATAGTCAGTTGTCCCTGTGAGCGCTGTTCCTCGCGAACCCGTGCGGCATCCAGAGTAACGCTGATGCGTAATCGTTTGGCGGCTACATCGATCTCCTTCAATACCTTTTCGATGTCGCGGATATTCTCTTTGCTAGCCCTGATAACGAGTTTGTCTTGTGCCGCTGTAATGACGCCATCTTTATCCAGCAAGGGTTCCAGTATCGGTATCATCTCAATCGCGCTGCGGTAGTGCAGGGAGATGATGTGCGTTTGCTGCGCACCCAACACCTGGGTAGTGACCAGACTGCACAGTAACAGGAGAAGAAGAGTTGGGGCGAAGTGTCTCATGATTAGATGTGGAGGCGGCGGGCGTCGGTGATGCCACTACTGCGTTCCCATACTTCATTGAAGTAGTGAGTCAGCTCCATCGCCTGCTTTGCCAAATTGAAGTTGGCTATACCCTCGTAGCGATCACCGTGATGCCGGTGCAGCAGACCACGTTGATCGACGATGACAAACTCCGAGGTGTTTTCGGCATAGTCGCGATTGATTTTGCGAAATTCTATGCGGCTGGCGAGTCGGCGTGACAACTCCAACAGTGGGCTATTGGTGCGAATCATGGACTCGTGGTCTTTGAGCAGGAAACGAATCTTTGCATGTGGGCTCTGTATGGCCAGGTGTCGCACGGCGTTGCTGAAGTCTGCCCCCGCATAAATGCGGCTATCCAGGCGCTGGGAATAGATGTCGAGATAGCGGGTGCCCTGATTGATCATACACACGGCGATATCTCGATTCTCTTCGCTGGTCTCGAGCACGATATCATCGCTGGTTTCACCGAGGGTCTTGTCGGATAAATCGGTCACGCTGGGGTACCTGGCGGCATGGGATTGTCTCCAGTATAGCCGAGCCTGCTCAGGGTCCGTCAAATTCGAAGACCATGTCCCGGTGTGGAATCCCCGCATCCAGATATTCTTCACTGCTGAGGCGAAAACCCTGTTTGCGATAAAAGTCGATGGCGTGGGTCTGGGCCGAGAGAAAAACGCGTGGCAAATGCCGTTGCTGCGCCGCCTGCATAAGGGTTTGCAAGATGCCTCGACCAATACCTTGTCCACGCCAGGGAAGGAGCACGGCCATGCGACCGATATGCCCATCCGCGAGGAGGCGTCCAGTAGCAATGGCCTCGCCCTGAGAGGTCTCGGCGAGTGCATGTACGGCCCCTGCGTCCAGACCATCCCATTCCAGTTCGATGGGGACGTGTTGTTCCTTGACGAAGACGGATTCACGCACGGCGGCGAGTTTGTCGGGCGCCTCATCGAATCGAAGCAGGCGTATCGTGTAGTCAGTCTTCAATGAAGCCAATGAGATTAGCGGCGTAGAGCCGGTAGAGCAGGTCGAGGGATGCGTTATCACTCAGAAAAGGCTTGAGCGACCGTTGCGGGTAGTTACGTTGATTACACAGCAGCTTGATGATGTCGCCCATCGAAGTCGGTAGCAGTTGCACCTCGTCGTTGGCAAAGAGATGAATATTCTGTGGCTGAAGTGAAAAGGCGAGTCGAGCATAGGGTAGTCGCAACAGACCAGCACCTTGCAGGAGTTGTTTCTGGAATTCACTCTTCTGTATGACTGGATTGGCATAAGGCGATTCGGCGTATTTGGGGCGCGTCACAAAGCGACCGAGCCATTCACTGAAGCTTGCTTCATCGCTAAGGTAGCTTAGAAATATCTGACGGAAGCGCGCGAGATCCTCTTGGGTAATCTCGCCTGGATTGGCATGTAGTGCGAGGTCAGTATCGCTATAGCGAATGCTGTCCTCCAGTCGGGGGGCGAGTTGGTCTACGAAGTCAGTGAGTAGATCCGCGTGCGCGGGGGCGCGAAAGCCCACGGAGTAAGTCATGCACGCATCCACCGCGACACCATAGTGTGGAATACCGGGGGGCAAATACAGCAGGTCACCGGGATTGACCACCCACTCTTCGTCAGGGTGAAACTCCTTCAGGATGCGCAGTGCTGAGTCGGGCAGAAAGTTATCTGCGGCGGGAATAGTCTGGCTAATCTGCCAACGACGCTGCCCCTGTGCCTGTAATAGAAAGACGTCATATTGATCGACGTGGGGGCCGACCGATCCACCAGGGGCGGCGAAGCTAATCATGATGTCATCGATGCGCCAGGCGGGCAGGAAGCTGAAGTGTTTTAACAGGGCCTCTACGGCCGGTACGTGGGCATCGCAATCCTGCACCAGCAGGGTCCAGTGTTGTTTGGGTAGCTTCTGGAAGTCCTTGGCTGTAAAGGGACCGTTGCGTAGACTCCATTTATTGTCTTTGTCGGACACCAGTCGGCTGCTGACGTGATCCTCGCAGGCCAGCCCGGCCAGTTCTTCAGGTGAGATGACACTCTGGAAGCGTGGCAGGGCATTCCGAATCAATAGCGGTTTTTTTTGCCAGTATTCTTTCAGAAACTGCTCGGCACTTATACCGCCGAGCAAGGGGAGAGGTGTCATAGATGGTTACCCGATATCGCGCGCCAGTTTGCTGGCGAGTCCAATATAGCTTGCGGGGGTGAGTGCCTTGAGTTCTGCCTTGGCCTTGTCCGGGATCGGCAGGCCCTCAATAAATTTCTGCATCCCCGCCTGGTCTACCCGTTTGCCTCGGGTGAGTTCTTTCAGTTTTTCATACGGCTTCTCGACCTTGTATCGGCGCATGACGGTCTGGATGGGTTCCGCCAGGACCTCCCAGTTATTATCAAGGTAGGTCAGCAACTGTGCCTCATTTACTTCCAGTTTGCTCAGGCCCTTGAGCGTCGATTGATAGGCAATGACGCTATGGGCAATGCCGACGCCAAGATTACGCAGCACGGTCGAGTCGGTCAGGTCGCGTTGCATTCGTGAGACGGGCAACTTGGCCGCGAGATGTTCAAAGATGGCATTGGCGAGGCCCAGGTTGCCCTCGGAGTTTTCAAAGTCAATTGGATTAACCTTGTGCGGCATCGTGGATGACCCCACCTCACCCGCTACGGTCTTTTGCTTGAAGAAACCAAACGAGATATAGGTCCACACATCACGATCCAGGTCGAGCAGGATCGTATTGAAACGAGCGATTGCGGCGAAATACTCGGCAATATAGTCGTGGGGTTCAATCTGAATGGTATAGGGGTTAAATGCGAGTCCCAACTTTTCCACAAAGGATCTGGCGAAGCCGGGCCAGTCGATCTCGGGATAGGCAACCAGGTGTGCATTGTAATTACCCACGGCGCCGTTGATCTTGCCGAAGATTTCTATGGCTGCAAACTGTTGGCGTTGACGTTGCAGGCGAGCCACTACGTTGGCAAACTCTTTCCCAATCGTAGTGGGTGTGGCAGGTTGGCCATGGGTGTGGGCCAACATGGGGACCTCGGCGTATTGCTTTGCCATGCCCTTGATAACCTGAATGACCTCATCTATCTGTGGCAGGAGTTGACTGCGACCCTCACGCAACATCAGACCATAGGACAGGTTGTTAATGTCTTCAGAAGTGCAGGCAAAGTGGATGAATTCGCTAACCGATTCCAGCTCGCTATTGCCAGCGATCTTTTCCTTTAAAAAATACTCGACCGCCTTGACGTCGTGATTGGTTGTCCGCTCGATGTTCTTGACGCGCTGAGCATCTTCTTCGTTGAAGTGTTCAATGATGCCTTCAAGCAGCTTTTGTGCGTGCGTACTGAAGACAGGGACTTCCTGAATGTCTTTGGATTCTGCCAGGTGTTGCAGCCAACGTACCTCTACCAGTACGCGATGGCGAATCAGACCGTATTCACTGAAGATGGGGCGGAGATCGACCGTTTTGCTACCGTAGCGGCCGTCAATGGGGGAAATGGCGGTGAGTGAATTCAGGTTCATGGCGGCTCCCAGCCTCGCGTACAGACGGGCCGCATAATACACGATCTGGGTCCCCATCTGTAGAAGGCAGACGGGGGGGTACCTCAGACAAAGGTGCCGTTTGGCACCGGTCAGGCATTAGGCCTGACGGTAGATCAAACCACTCTTGAGCATCAACTCGTCCTTACTCAACTGCTGTAGGGGACAGCCATCGAGGTCGCATTCTGCGAGACGGTCAAAGACATATTGATGACCATTATTCTCGATGATTTTGTAGATGGTTTTGCCAAGATGCATGCCAATGGCGGTGCTACGGGTACTCTTTTCCACGAAATTACCTCGTTTGTTGCGACATAGTGATGGGCATTGGGGGTAGTTTTTTTATCGGCAAGTACAAATCTGGCTTTAATTATTTCTGTCGGGACCGATAAGCATAGATAAGTCATCGGGAAAAAGCCTAAAAAGGGAGTTACATGTCACAGCATGCCCGCACTATTTTGACGCGGCTGGAGCAGGTAGATTCGTTACCGCCGATGCCCGATGTGGCGCAAAAAATCCTGGGGTTAAAGGACGATGAGTTTGCAGGGAGCCGCGAGATTGCCAATATCATCAAGGTCGATCCAACCCTGGCAGGGCAGATTATTCGCTATGCCTCATCGCCGATATTTGGCGCGCGTGAGCCCGTCAGCTCTATACACGAGGCGGTCATACGCCTTGGTTTTGTGAAAGTGATGAACCTGGCCCTGGGTCTGAGCCTGGGCAAGAGCTTTGATCTGCCACAGAACGGGCCGCTCGGTTTGCGTGTATTTTGGCGTCACGCCATCTTCAGCGCCTTCACCATGCAACTGTTGGCAGAGAACTATATCAAGTGGGAGAAACGACCGACCCCTGGTATTGCCTATCTCATCGGCCTGATCCACAACATTGGCTATCTCATCCTCGGTCACCTATTTCGCCCTGCCTACGATGCCTTGGTGGCCGGAATTCAGAGATACCCCCAACACAGCCTTCTCACCCTGGAGGAAAAGGGCCTGGGTGTCACCCATGCCCAGATCGGTGCCACCCTGCTCAAGTACTGGGGTATGCCACCTGAAGTCGTTGCGGCGGTGCATGATCATCATAATGAGAACTGCAAGAGTGACTATCGTAACTATGCCTACCTGACCATGGTGGTGGATTGTATACTCAAGCATTACGCCATTGGTGACGCGCCAAGCGAGGAGATCCCGGAGAAGGCGATGAAATTACTCGGCCTTGAACAACATGCTGTGGATGAAGTCCATCAGCAGATATTGGAAAAACGTGGCGAGTTGGAAGGTATGGTTGATAGCCTGACGGCAACCGGTTAACCGGTTGCCGTTAGATATCGATCAGACCGCAAGTTGACGCAGGACGTAGTGCAAGATACCGCCGTGGCGGTAGTACTCTACCTCGGCCGGTGTGTCGATTCGCACCTTCACAGTGAAGGTTTTCTCGCCGCCGTCTTCGGCGAGGGCCTTTACGGCCAGCTGCTTGGCGCTCCCATCACCTAATCCCGTGATGTGCAATACCTCATGCCCTGATAGACCTAGCGTGGCAGCGGTCTCACCCTTATTGAATTGAAGCGGTAAAACACCCATGCACACCAGGTTGGTACGATGAATGCGCTCGTAACTCTCGGCGATGACCGCGCGTACCCCGAGTAGACGTGGACCTTTAGCGGCCCAATCGCGGGAGGAGCCAGAGCCGTATTCCTTACCCGCCAAGATTACCAGTGGGACGTTCTCTCTGGCGTAGAGCATGGCTGCATCATAGATGCTCATGGGCTCAGCCTTAGGCAGATGGACCGTTATACCACCCTCGGTACCGGGGGCCAACTGGTTCCGTAGGCGAATGTTGGCAAAGGTACCGCGCATCATCACCTCGTGATTGCCGCGACGGGAGCCGTAGGAGTTGAAATCCTTAGGATCGACACCGTGCCCCATTAGGTACTTGCCCGCAGGACTGTCCTTCTTGATGGAACCGGCGGGTGATATGTGGTCGGTGGTGACCGAATCACCCAGCACGGCCAATACGCGCGCACTCGAAATATCCGTCACCTTACCGGGTTGTTTGGCCATATCAGTAAAATAGGGTGGGTTCTGCACATAAGTGGAGTCCCCATCCCAGGCAAATAACTTGCCGCTGGGTGCATTCAGGGACTGCCAGCGTTGATTGCCCTTGAAGACATCTGCATACGACCTCGTGAATTGTTCACGTGTGACATTGGCAATGACGATGTCCTGGATCTCTTTCTGGCTTGGCCAAATATCTTTGAGGAAGACATCCTTGCCAGTCTTGTCCTGTCCAATCGGGTCCTTGTAGAGGTCGATATTCATGGTGCCGGCGAGGGCATAGGCCACCACCAAGGGAGGTGATGCCAGATAGTTCATGCGTACCTCGGCGTGAACGCGACCCTCAAAATTGCGATTGCCTGATAACACGGAGGCGACGGTCAGGTTGCCGTCAGCGATGGCCTTGCTGACCTCGACCGGTAGCGGGCCTGAGTTGCCGATACAGGTCGTACAGCCATAGCCCACCACGTTAAAGCCCATGGCATCGAGGTCTTGCATCAGACCCGCCTTCTCCAGATAGTCGGTGACAACGCGTGAACCTGGGCCGAGTGAGGTCTTGACCCAAGGTTTCACCTCGAGACCCAATGCACGCGCCTTGCGTGCCACCAGGCCCGCCCCCAACATCACCGAGGGATTCGAGGTGTTGGTGCAGGAGGTGATGGCCGCGATGACAACGGCTCCATCCTCAATAGTAACTTCCTTGCCCAGGGTGGTTTTAACCGAGGACTTCGCCGCGATCTTGCGTTCAGCCTTTAAGGCCGAGAGCGCCTTGCCAAATTCGGTTTTGAGGTCGCTGAGGGCAACGCGATCCTGCGGCCGCTTGGGGCCGGCCAGGCTAGGGACCACCGTACCGAGTTCAAGGCTGAGGCTCGAACTATAAACGGTCTCAGCCTGCCCTTTGGTGCGGAACATACCCTGGGCCTTGGCATAGGCCTCCACCAGTGCAATCTGATCTTCAGCGCGGCCCGTTAGGCGGAGGTAGGTAATGGTCTCTTCGTCGATGGGGAAGATGCCACAGGTAGCGCCGTACTCGGGGGCCATGTTGGCCAGGGTGGCACGATCGGCCAGGGGCAGGTGGTCCAGGCCCTCGCCGTAGAACTCAACAAACTTACCCACGACGCCGTGCTTGCGCAGCATCTCGACCACGGTGAGGACCAAGTCAGTCGCCGTCGCACCCTCGGGCAGATGACCGGTGAGGTTGAAACCCACGACCTGAGGGATCAACATCGAGATGGCCTGGCCCAGCATGGCGGCCTCGGCCTCGATGCCACCTACCCCCCAACCGAGGACACCGAGGCCATTAACCATCGTGGTGTGAGAGTCGGTACCGACGAGGGTGTCGGGATAGGCCTGCAATACGTCGTTATTAACCTGCGCAAAGACGGTGCGGGCCAGGTGCTCGATGTTGACCTGGTGGACGATACCTGTTTCGGGTGGGACAACCTTGAAGTTGGTAAAGGCATTTTGCCCCCACTTCAGGAAGCTGTAGCGTTCGGTATTACGCTGGTATTCGAGGTCTTCATTCTCGGCAAAGGCATTATTGGAGCCAAACTTGTCGACCTGGACCGAGTGATCGATGACCAGCTCGGCCGGTTGCAGGGGATTGATCTTGTCCGGGTTGCCACCCAGGTGCGTCATGGCATCGCGCATGGCGGCGAGGTCGACCACCGCGGGGACGCCGGTGAAGTCCTGCATCAGGACGCGGGCCGGGGTGAAGGCAATCTCCTTATCGGGCTCGGCCTTAGGGTCCCAATTGGCCAAGGCCTGTATATCCTTGGCCGTGACATTGATACCGTCTTCATGGCGCAACATATTTTCCAGCAGGATCTTGAGTGAGAAGGGG